>NZ_BAABJG010000016.1:0-1320 GCF_039543185.1 Paenibacillus vulneris
GTGAAGTCGTAACAAGGTAGCCGTATCGGAAGGTGCGGCTGGATCACCTCCTTTCTATGGAGTCCATGATGGCTGTAGGTCATCGGACAATATGCAGTATATACTGCAAACAACATTCACTCGTTGCTCAGTTTTGAGAGGGTAATACTTCTCCATATTCGTTTGGTGATGATGGCGGAAGGGAACCACGCGTACCCATACCGAACACGAACGTTAAGCCTTCCAGCGTCGATGGTACTTGGACCGAAGGGTCCTGGGAGAGTAGAACGTCGCCAAGCGAACCCAATTATGGGTTTGTAATAAGTTCATGAGGGCCCTTAGCTCAGCTGGTTAGAGCGCACCCCTGATAAGGGTGAGGTCGGTGGTTCGAGTCCACTAGGGCCCACCATACAATTTTATATTTTGATATGGGGCCATAGCTCAGCTGGGAGAGCGCCTGCCTTGCAAGCAGGAGGTCAGCGGTTCGATCCCGCTTGGCTCCACCAATATTCTGTTAACGGACATCAAGTAATTGATGTGACAGTTACAGAGCGATTGTTCCTTGAAAACTAGATACTGAAATACAATGCGTAGAGCAATACAACGTGTATTAGCATGGTTAAGCTAATAAGAGCACACGGAGGATGCCTAGGCGCTAGGAGCCGATGAAGGACGTGGCGAACGACGATATTGCCTCGGGGAGCCGTAAGCAGGCTTTGATCCGGGGATGTCCGAATGGGGAAACCCAGCTGAGGTAATACTCAGTTACTCACATCTGAATACATAGGGTGTGCAGAGGCATACGAGGGGAACTGAAACATCTAAGTACCCTCAGGAGAAGAAAACAATAGTGATTCCGTCAGTAGCGGCGAGCGAAAGCGGAATAGCCCAAACCAGGGGGCTTGCCCTCTGGGGTTGTGGGACGTCAATAGGCGAAAAGTTGGTTAGGCGAAGCAGTCTGGAAAGGCTCACCATAGGGGGTAAAAGTCCTGTAGCCAAAAATCAACGTATCGCTAGACGGATCCCGAGTACCGCGAGACACGTGAAACCTCGTGGGAAGCAGGCAGGACCATCTGCCAAGGCTAAATACTCCCTAGCGACCGATAGTGAAGCAGTACCGTGAGGGAAAGGTGAAAAGAACCGCGGGAGCGGAGTGAAATAGAACCTGAAACCGTGTGCTTACAAGAAGTCAGAGCCCGTTAACGGGTGATGGCGTGCCTTTTGTAGAATGAACCGGCGAGTTACGTTCCCGTGCAAGGTTAAGGTGAAAAGCCGAAGCCGCAGCGAAAGCGAGTCTGAATAGGGCGCTATAGTACGTGGGCGTAGACCCGAAACCGTGTG
>NZ_BAABJG010000017.1:0-49334 GCF_039543185.1 Paenibacillus vulneris
ATACACCCCTTAGAATTCATCGGATTAACCAGGGGGGTTTTCCAATGTCTATTCTAAGGGGTGCACACTAGGCGGCAAGGGGGATTTTTTTTATAGTATAGAGGACGAGGCATCACAATTGTTTTCCATTTTACCCATACCATCTCCCGGCACGGCCACTACACTATAAACAGACTATAAGGAGGTGTCGTTCATGGCAATAAGATCAACCCGCAGACTGCTTCGCGATTCGCTGCAGCAGCAAAGAAGTCAGACGCGAACCGGCCGGCGCCTGCTGAGGCAGCAGGAAGCAACCACCAAAGCCATTACTGGCACGAGAACGGAGCTGGTCAGCGGACTCACTCAGCTCCGAGAGCAAGTGCAGCTGAATCAGCAGCAGCTTCCACAGGCCTTCGAGGAAATCGCCCAAACGAGGTCGGTATTGGCCAACGGAATCGAGCAGATACGTGCTCAAATCCAGGTGAACCGGCAGGAAGCTCCTCCCGCCCTATCCCGTTTGGAGCAAATGCAATCCGGGCTGGTGCAAGAAACTTCCCGGATCGGCGCTCGCGTCCAGGAGAACCATGTCCAAACCGCACAAAGGCTCGAGCGGCTGGCCCAAGATCAAGGAGCTTTGGGAACGACGGCAGAGCGAATCCAGGTTCAGTTGGAGTCTAATCAGCAGCAAACGCAGCAAATTCTGACCGATTTGAATCAATCGCAGAAAGCTCTGGTTCTTGCCGCCGAATCCATCAAGCAGCAGATGCAGGTCAATCAACAGCAGTTGGAGCAGCACTTCGGTCAGATTTCGCAGCTCATGCAGCAGCAGCTCACGGTTCTTGTCCAAATCGTACAAAACACAGCTTCCCAAAACCAGGAAGGGGACGTCTGATCTCCTCCCCCCGCATCGTGCTTCTCTGCAGAACACAGCCGAGGCACGGTGCGGGCGGACAGCGGTCCCCGCTCCTGCATCTTCGCTTCCTTTAAGCTGAAGGCCCCGAAAACAACCCAGGTCTCTGATGAACAAATCAGGTAAAAAGCTAAAGGTTTCATTCACGTTCATCCTGCCTCGCTATTTTCTATTCGGATATGGGCATCTCACCCATAATATGGTACGATGGGGATAGTTCTCCATAAGGAGGGAACTGTCATGTCCGTTCATCCTCTGCTCGGTGCCATTCAACAATCCATGACATTCTCGGGCCGTCTCGAAGCCGACGTGAGCCGCCTGCTGCATATGCACCACTGTCCCAAAACCGCTGAGCACAGCGTGCGGGTGGGCCGTGAAGCCGAACGACTAGCCGCAGCATTCGGCGCCCTTCCCGAAGCAGCCAGGAAAGCGGGACTACTGCACGATATTAGCGCAATCTTTCCTAACAGTGAAAGAATCCGTACAGCCGAAGCGCTCGGAATCGATATTTTGCCCGAGGAAGCGGCCTTCCCCATGATCATCCACCAGAAAATCTCCCGCGTCATTGCCCAAGATCTTTTTCAAATTCACGATGTAACGATATTGGATGCTATAGAATGTCATACAACTTTGAAAGCGAATCCAACCCAAATGGACTTGATTGTGTTTGTAGCGGACAAAATCGAATGGGATCAGCCGGGAACGCCTCCCTATTTGGACAAGCTGCTGTCGGCGCTCGATACCTCCCTGGAACACGGCGCCTTCGTTTATATCGAGCACTTATGGAATCAGCGGGATCGATTGAAGGTTATTCATCCCTGGCTTCTCGATGCATATAAGGATTTGGAACCGATTTGTATGAAAAATCCATAGAAACGGAGAACCCTGACGATGAATAAAGTGGTTGTTATAGGCTCCGGCGGTTCGGGTAAATCAACATTTTCGAGACAATTAAGCGATCGGACCGGGCTTCCCGTCTATCATCTGGACGCGCTGAACTGGCGCCCCGGCTGGGTTGCTACTCCCAAGGAGGAATGGGACGCGCTTATGAGGCAGCTGGTCGGTAAGGACACGTGGATCATTGACGGCAACTACGGCAGGACGATGGATATGCGTTTAGCGGCGGCCGATACGATTATATTTCTCGACATGCCGCGGCATCTTTGCGTCTATCGGATTATCAAACGAAGAATGATGTATCGCGGCAAAACGCGGCCCGATTTAGCCGAAGGCTGCCCCGAACGGCTCGATTTGAAATTCGTCAAATGGGTATGGAGCTACAGACAGACAAGCCGCCCTGCCCTGTTGAACAAGCTAAGCGCATTAACCGGTCACAAAACGATCTATATTCTGCGAACTCCCCGGGAAGTCCGGCAGTTTCTGGAGCAGCTCCCCGAGGCCATATCCAGCGTCTGAACGATTCCATCCGCAACACCATTTTACAAAAAGAGGGAGAGCTGCAGCCATGAAAGCGGTTATGTTCGATTTGTTCGAAACCTTGATTACCGAGTTTGCCGACGGGGCACGCAAAGTGCCGCGTATTAACGAGCTGGATGAGCAGTGGGGCTTAAGCAGGCGGGAGTACGATGAGGAATGGCGCGTACGTCAGGAACGGAGAATGAACGGCACCTTCCCCGACTACCCTTCGGTTCTCCGCGATATGTGGCAGGGTAAAGGCAAGTCCCTGGATGAAGCCCATATCCAAAAGCTCTATTCTTCAAGGCTGTATGCCAAATCCATACCCTTTCAGGATATTTCCCCTCATATTATTTACATGTTAAAAAGATTAAAAGCCAACGACCTTCGTCTGGGACTTATCAGCAATTGTACGGAAGAGGAGGTTCGCGCATGGGAAAGCAGCGGGCTGGCTTCGTACTTTGATGAAGTGATCTTTTCTTATCAGACGGGATATGCCAAACCGGATGCCCGAATATATGGATTGGCCTGTACCCGCTTGCAGGTGCGGCCCGAGGAATCGGTGTTCGTCGGTGACGGCGGCTCCCAGGAGCTGGAAGGCGCGGCGGAGGCAGGTATGAAGCCCTACCGGGCAGCATGGTTCGCACCCCGTAACGAAAAATTCAAGGAATTCGAGCAGCTTCAGGAGCCCGAGGAGCTGTTAGCACGCCTCGGCCTGGACTGAGATCTATTCCAAACGGTAAAAGAGGTGATCCTATTGGCAACGGTTGTCAGACATAAGGAAAGCGGCAAGACCTACGTTCTGGTCGGTACCGGATATGGAGCCTATAAAGCTATGCTGCCAAGCGTCCTTGGCGGGAGCTTATTTCCCCATGAAGAGTCCGCGGAAATTCCATTGGCCGCCGTAAGCGACCGCTACGGGAACATAATCTGGATGCTTACCGAGGAGCTGCAGGTGATAGAAATTGATGGACAGCCCGTTCAAAGCTTTTTTCCGGACGAACCCGCTCTGCAGTATCAGCATACGGCCGAAGTCTTGGATGAGGCTTGTCCGGCATGCGGTTTCCGGGTTACCTCCATCACGAAATCATGCCCCTCCTGCGGTCTTACCTTACTCCCGGACGAACATGAGGAAGCATAAATCCGCCTGATGCTGTCATAGTAATCAGGATTTGAACCCCTTCTTATCCAACGCTTCCTGTTATGGAACGGCTCTATTCACTTCTACTCGATAGGGCCGCTTTGTCGCCTATCAAGCGGTTGATTTTCCCTTCCAAATGCTGAAGCTCCGTCCGTAAGGGCCCGACTTCAGGAAATCGTTGCGCATAATACCTCAGGAGCTTCCTGGCCTCAGCTAATTTGCCGCTGCGCACGGCCAACTCGGCCATTAGAAGCCCTGCCCTCCAAGCCTTTACCTCCGGATCCGGGGGCTCTGTTCCACGATAGGCGGCTATCGATTCGTGATAAGCCGCCATGTCCTTTTGGGCTTGCCGAACGAGCTCCCTCGCCTGACCTGCCTGCGCCTGCGCTAAATAATAATGCGCGTCAGGATAGTCCGGGGCTTGCCGCAATAGCCCTTTGCATAGCCTCGATGCCTCCCCCCATTCCTGACGCAATAAATGGATTTTGGCCCTATACAGCTGCACCATCCCTATGGCAGTAAAGCCGGGGGCCGCCGGCGCCAGCCGTTCCGCCTCCTGCAAGCAGTCCATGGCAAGGTCGTAATCCCCGTTGTTAAAGCATTCTCTGCCGTAGAAGAACCAGCCCGACGGATTCAAGGGCTCCTCCTCAACCATGAGCTGCAGGAGCTTCATGGAACGCTCGCTTTTGAGCCGGCCTTGCCATATAACTGGATCATAGCCGTCGTGAATCAAGCGGATTCTTGCTTTGCGGCTGATCGTCTTCACCCGCTCCTCCAGCCCGCCCTGCGGCGCAAGCTGCTCATGAATTCGGCCGAAATACCGAAGGCCGTGGCGAAGGGAAAACATCCGCGACTGCGAAAAATCCTGCTGGTAATGGGCCCCATATTGATTCACCATCCATACCTGCAGGATGACCGGGAGCTCGGAGTCGTCGAATAGGCCGGCGATTTCACGCACATGCCGCGCATCGTCCCGATGCAGGACTTCATCCGCGTCCACCCAGAGCACCCAATCGCTGGTCAGCAGCGAAAGCATCTCGTTGCGCACCTGCGAGAAGCTGTCCCTCCATTCCGTCTCATACAGCTTCACCTCCGGAAACTGTCTCACAATGTCCAAGGTACGATCCGTCGATCCGGTGTCCATCACCACAATCTCATCCACGGCTCCAATCAGGCTGTGGAGGCACCTCTCTATGCATCGTTCTTCATTTCGGACCATAATGGCCGCCGTTACCGTCACCCGCTTGACCTTCAACAGCTCGAGCATATCTTGTCTTACCGGGCCAGGCTGGGACCGCCCTAGAGCGGCATACGCCGCTTGAACCCAATTCGCCTCCGGATCGAGAAGCCACGCTCGCTGAAAAGCCATCTGTGCCATAGCCCCCTGCTGCCGCTCCAGCAAGGTTTGGCCGAGGAGGGCCCAGCCTTGCGCCGCTTCGGGACAAGCTTGGACATAACGGACCGACAGACGTTCAGCCCTATCGAGGTCCTGGTTGTTCATGCATTGTACGATCTGTTCAGCCCAATGAACAGCTTCATCCATTCCTAGTCCCCCTTGGCTCCATGTTCTCCAGCGCGTCCTTTTCCAGCTGTATCGCTTCGCGCCTTCGCTTAAGCTCCTCCCATTCAGGAAATACTTTCAGCAGCTTCCGGTATTCATCATCCGCAGCCGCCAGCTCCCCTCCATCCAGCGCGAGCTCGGCCATCATATAACGCCGCCGCCAGTCCGCGATATCGTGATCGGCCGGATCCGGCCCCCGATAGGTAGCGAAGCCCTGCATCGCAAGATTCAAGCTCCGCTCGGCTTCCCGAAATCGTTCTTCCGCCATTCGCATATGAATTTGGCTGAGGTAATAGGAGAAGTCGGGGTAGTCCGGAAATGAAACCAGAGCAATCATAACGGCCCGTTCTGCCTCCTCCCAGCGTTTCAACTCCGCCAGAAGGCGCACCTCAAGGACGGCTAGCTCAAGCCGCTCCGGGAAATCATTCAAGGTCTTACCTATTCTGTCTGCTTCCTTTGCATAATACAGAGCTTCTTCCCAGCGGCCCTGCACTGCAAGCTCCTGGCCGCAGCGCAATAGCCACACAGGATCATCCGGCTGCTCCTGCAGCATCCCCTGCAAAAGCTCCAGGCGGATTCCCGCCTTCTCTCCCTCATGCCCGGGACTAGATATGGATTGTAATCTGACTCTAATCTTTCGTCTAAGTAGGGGAAGCTGAGTGTCATCCGTTGCTCTATGCTTCAAAACCTCGAAGACCTTGCCTTCGTAGGAAAGTCCCCTCCCTAGAGGGTACATCCGCGATCTGGCGAAGGTCTGAAGCAAGGCTCCGTTTTTTCTCTGAAACAGAACCAAATCGAGAGCCACAGGCATATTGATCCGCTGGAACAAGCACGCCGCATCCCGAATAGGTCGGGCATCGTCCGGATGCAGCATCTCGTCCGCTTCCAGCCACACTATCCAATCCCCTGTTGCATGAGCATGCGCTTCGTTGCGAACCTGTGCATAACTCCCGTGCCAATCCGCCTGCACGAGCTTCACTCGAGGAAGCTTCCTTACGATATCCAAAGTCCGGTCCGTCGAGCCGTAATCGATCACAATGATCTCGTCCACGGCATTCGATACGCTTCGGATACATTTCTCTATGGTCTCTTCTTCATTGCGAGTAATAACCGCAGCGCTAAGCCTAACCGGCTTCGTTAGCAGCAGCAGCTCAATATCGTAGCGCTCCGTTCCTGCCCCCCGCTTGCCGAGCTCAGACTGGACGCTCCGCATCCATCCGGCCTCGGGGTCTAGCAGCCATGCGCGGTCGAAGACCCTACGGGCGGCCTCGCCATACCCGCGATGCAGTAACGCCTCGCCTAAGGATGCCCATACCTGCGCATCCCACGGGTCTTCTTCCAGCTGTGCCTTGGCTAATCGCTCAGCCAGCCGATAATCTTGCTGCTGCAGCGCTTCCTTGATCGCTTGATGGCTATTCCGGTTCTCCTCCATGCCGGCTCGGACCTCCTTTTGGACAAAGCTTCTTTAACAAGCTGAATAGAAAAAGGCCAACCTTAAGTTGACCTCATCTATCCCGCGATGACTATACGCTTAGAATGACAGGAAAGACGTCCAAGGTGAGCGTATGATCCACCTTGTTCACATAATGCAGGTTGATAATCGCCGGGTAGGTTAATGAGCTACCGTTCATGATTACATAATTGTTATTAGGATTGTAAAAGGCATCATAGGTTAAATTCGGATTCGGATTGTTCAAATCTACCAAATAAATGGCTTTTGCCTTATCGTCTGTCACAGGCGGAAGTATCGAATCCGGGTACAATACTGTCATCACTTGGTTATAATTTACGTGATGGACATTGTAGTCGCCTAACGGTGACGGCTTAACCGACAGCGTTTTGCTGATGACATGTCCTGCCTTATCCTGGGCCGTAACCTTCACATTTGCCCCCGTATCGATGCTGGAGCCGCTTAGGGCCAAGTAATGGTCGGAAGTAATACTGCCACTCAGAGATCCCGTCGCTTCTGCGGAGGTATAGCTTAACTTGTCGCTGTCTCCTTGGGTCGAATCCGTCTTTACATCGGCATCATAGAAAAGACTCAGCAGATCCAAATCAATGAGGTTCGTCTGTCCGCCTTGATCATCGAGATAAATCGTATCGATTCCATTGGGATCCACTATCGGAGCGGCATTCGGCTTAACGGTGATCGGAATTTCCATAAGCGCCGACCGGTTGAAGCTGTCCGTAGCTCTTACCTTCACGTAGAAGGTAACGGTTTCCGTGTTGCCTAATGGCGCTTGAATGTCTACAAAAAGGTCCTGTCCGTCCATTGAAGCGGAAGCATGATAGTTCGTATGCAGCTCATCTTTATTCTCAAGCTGTATTTGTAACCTGCTGCCGCTAAAGTAGGAACCCAAATGCAGGAACTCAAACCGCTTACTCAAAAGCCCATCCGTATAAGAGTTCGGTCCTGGCACCCCGATCACCGTTGGTGCAGGTGCCGCCTTTATCATCACGGGCACTTCTAGAACGGCGCTTTTCCCGTATCGGTTCGTCCCTTTTACTTTGACCACAGCAGATGTGTCCACATTCTCAGGATAGTTCGCTCCATAAAACTCAATAGACGGGCCTTCCCCGCCATATATCCATGTATAGACTTCACCCGCTGTACTGGCGTCCTCCTCTACCGTATAGCTTAACAAACCGCTGTCGTCACTAAAGTACTTATTTAAATAAACCCGCTGCCCTTCTCCTTCCATCATGCCGTTGGTAACGCTTATTTTGTCGCCGTCATAGCTCTTGACCGTCGGCGCAGCATAATCCGTAACGAAACGAATGTTAATCTCCTTGGACGTGCCGTTGGCCGGGTTTCTGCCAATGACCGTAAACTGCGCATCCCCTATCGTCTCACCAAAGACGAGCTGCGCTTGATCCGTTTGGTTCCCTTCGATGCCGACCGTCATATGGCTGCCCTCCGGCAGCGAAGTCAACTCGAAATCCGTTGCGCCTGTACCATCAAAGATCGACGATAGCTGCACGGCATAAGGATTCGGATAATTTTGCGGGTCATCCTTTTTCCAATGAAGTGTATAGGAGGACAGTACGTCCACCTTGATATTTAACAACGCACTTTTACCAAATTTGTTCGTGGCCTTCACCTGAATCATTTCGGAGCCATCCGTCACTGCCTGCATTCCTTGAATCACCAGCTTGCCGGAGCCCTTATTGATGGAGGCCGTGATAGAGGGCGACATGCTTTCAATGCTGTAGGTTAAGCTTGGAACCTCTCCCGTCGTATCCCAGAAATACTCAGATACATTCACCGTTTTAAATTCAGTTACACCCATAAACCACTGTATAGGGTCCGGGCTGCCCATAACCTTCGGAGCCGGGTATTCTATCACAACCGGGAGGTTAATCGTTGCACTGTTTTTATATGTATTCGTCGCCGTTATCTGGAGGATTGGCGGGTTAGGCAGGAACGATGCCGGATTCACGTTATAAATCATTAATGTCCCGTCATTTTCATCAATGGCAGCATCCATGTAATCCGGTTTTTTTAATGTGAATTTTAATGGCGAGCCTGGCTCCGTTGCGAAGTAGGCGGCCATGGACACGGATTGGGGTTCCGACCATCCTATCTTCCATTGGATAGGGTCCGGCAGGCCGATGATGACAGGCACCGGATTATGGTTAACTTGAACTTGGACTTGAACGGTCACATCCTTGGAAACTCCCGTAGCCATGTTGGTCCCCTTCAGCTTGAGCACGGTATCGGCGGCCTTACCGCTGAATACGATACTGGCATTCGTACTTTCATTATCAGCTATCGTCGCTATAAGACCGTTGCCGGGTGCTTGCATGATCTCAAAATGATTTGCCGCTATGTCCGCAAACATGGGAGACAGCTGAACGGTAAACGGCATGGTGATATTATCGGGAACCTCGATAGTATACGTCGTTTCAACGGACTGAATCATGACAGGCACGTTCAATGTCGCGCTGTTTCCGTATTGGTTGGTCGCCGTTACCTGAATCTCTGCCGTGGTCCCTGCATATTGGCCCAGTGCACTAGTCCCCGTAAGCGTCAAAACGCCGGCCGGATCGATGGCCGCCTCAATATAGCTATAGGAGCTCTTGACTGCGAAGCTCAGGCTCTCCTCTGCCGTCTTCGTAAAATAGGAAGCCACAGGCAGCATCTGCGACTGTACCTGCCCCGCTATCAGAACAACGGCGTTCGGCTTGCCGTTCACGCCCGGCGTCGGTTTTACCGTAGAGCCGGTTTTATATAGAGGCTCAATCCCGTTCAACAGCGTTCTGACATCGGCAGCCTGCGTCACTTCGGAAGCATGCGCCGCAATATACTTCGTGACATCTCCGATATCGATCCGCTTATCCGCTCCGGCGTCCAATACATGAACCTTGAATTCCTCGAGCTTGCCGGAGTCGTCGGATATCGTCACCATAGAGGAGCCTACCTGGTCTCCCCGCAGACTCAACGGATTTTGGCCCGAATAGGAATAAGTAGCATAGACAACGCCGCTGACGGATTGTGAAGTGACCTTGTATGAGCTGAGATTGCTTAAATAGTCGTTCAAATAAATCGTTGTTTCCGTTCCTTGTGCAATCGTCATATCTTGAATTGGATGCAGCACAACAGCCGGAGCAGCCATTACGGCGGAAGGCACAGCAATAACGGACATCACAGCCGCTGCAGATGCCGCTTTTGTAACCAGGCTTTTGGATACCATGGAATCCACCTCAAAGTTCCAATTTAATGTAATTAACTATTATTCTATCATACGGTCTAGTAAAAAACAGCAGCTTTGCCGCGTGAACCCAAGGAATATGCTCTATTCCCCCAGCTTTCTTCCGCCCTTTGACGTTCCCGATGGGGATCGGCCCTTTTTCCCGCCAAATATTAAGGATATATGAAGAGCTGCCCTTCTCTCCATAAAACCTTTAAATCCCGCTGACGCTGTCTTTACAACAGGGACTTATACTGAACAAGGCAGTTGAGAATGCAGAAATACGATGAACTCACTGTGATAATGGTTAGGGGTGAAATGAAAGCTATGAGTCTTATGCCAAAAGATATCAGGATGCCCTCCTCCGCCGCTTCCACCAGGCCCGTCCGCAGAGCGCGTATCCGTAGCCTGAGCCCTCTGCGCTGGAGAGAGCATCTGCTTGCTTACTTGTTCCTGGCTCCATCACTGCTGCTGTTCGGCATCTTCCTTTTTTATCCCTTGCTGAAATCGGTTTATTTGAGCCTCCACCTGACTGACCCGCGCGGACGGATTGCGGCCTTCGCCGGATTGGAAAACTTCCAGGAGCTGCTAACTTCCGAGAAATTTTATCAAAGCTTGAAGGTGACTTTCTCCTTCACCTTGCTTACCGTACCTACCGGACTTGTCGCCGCACTTCTTCTCGCCGCCCTCTCTCATAACAAGCTGCGGGGAATGCGCGTATTCCAATTCGTCTTCTCGCTGCCGATTGCCATTTCCGTCGGAACCGGCTCGGTTATCTGGATGATGCTGTATCATCCGAGCGTCGGGATTTTGAATTATGTACTGGGCCTCTTCGGCACCCAGCCGGTAGGCTGGCTGACTGACCCTGCTGTGGCCCTTCTGTCCGTATCGGTCATGACGGTATGGATGAATCTCGGCTTCAATTATATTGTTCTGTTGAGCGGGCTGCAGGGCGTTCCGGAAGAAATTTACGACAGCGCCAAGATTGACGGGTCCGGGCCGATCCGAACCTTTGTGCAGCTGACCTTGCCGCTCATTTCTCCGACGATCTTTTTCACGGCCATCGTGTCCGTTATCGGGGCATTCCAGTCGTTCGGGCAGATGCACATTCTAACCAAAGGCGGCCCCATGAATACGACGGATGTTGTGGTCTACAACATTTATCAGGATGCGTTCGTCAACTTCCGCTTCGGGATCGGCAGCGCGCAGGCGCTCCTGCTGTTCGCATTCATTCTTATTTTGACGATTATTCAGTTCAAATTTTTTGAAAAGAAGGTGCATTACCAATGAGATCCCGCCTGCAGCAAACGATTCTCTATATTCTGCTGTGTATTGCTGCGGCACTGGTGCTGTATCCCGTGTTCTTTACCTTATCCGCAGCCTTCATGACTCCGGCCGAATCCTCGGCCTATCCGCCCAAATTCATCCCTGGCGGGCTGTACTGGGATAATTTCCTTAAAGTGATTCAGACCGTGCCTATTTTCACCTTCATTGCCAACAGCTTGCTCGTGTCGACTGCCATCATGATAGGGCAGCTTCTTACGGCGAGCCTGGCCGCCTACGCCTTTGCTTATTTAAGATTCGCCGGTAAAAGCGTCCTGTTCGCTCTCTTCCTCTCGACGATGATGATTCCGTGGGAAGTGACGATGATTCCGAATTATTTGACCGTCAAAAGCTGGGGCTGGCTGGATACGTATGAAGGCTTGATCGTGCCATTCCTCGCCACTGCGTTCGGTACGTTCCTGCTTCGCCAGTTTTTCCTGCAGCTTCCGGCCGGCCTGTTCGAAGCCGCCCGTATCGACGGCTGCGGCCATCTCCGCTGCTTCTTCATGCTAGTGCTGCCGTTATCCCGGCCTGCGCTGGCAACACTGGGGGTGTACTCGTTCCTGACGCATTGGAACATGTACCTGTGGCCGCTCTTGATTACGAACGGGGAAAAGATGCGCACTGTCCAAATCGGGATCAGCATGCTGCAATTTGAAGAGATGACCTCGTGGAATCTCGTGCTGGCCGGTGTCACCATCGTACTGCTCCCGTCGCTCCTGCTTCTCGTCTTGGGCATCAAGCAGCTGGTAGGCGGCTTAACGGCAGGCGCTTTGAAGGGCTAGCCCCTTGCATCGGACTCACTTGCGGGAATGATAACGCCATGCGGCTCGCAGCAAGGAACACGGCCTTGTTTTGAACCTAGCTTGTCCTCATCCATCCTCGGGACATCTATTCATTCATAAAAGAAAAAGATCGTATTTCCGCTTTTGCATGAAATCTATACATCCAAAAAAAGGGAGAGAACTGTAATGAAGTTTATGAAAAAAAGCCTGATCCCGCTTTGCATGGCATCCGTTATGGCCTTATCCGCATGCGGCAGCAATGCGACCCAACAAGGAGCCGAAGGAGGAAGTAATTCCCAGCCTACAACTGCACCTGTTAAGAGCCAGGAGCCGGTCAAGGTCGTCTGGTGGCATTCCATGAGCGGTGAGCTTGGCAAAGCAGTAGACAAGCTCGTATCCGACTTCAACGCATCCCAGAAAAACGTGGTGGTAGAAGCCGTATTCCAAGGCACTTATGATGAAAGCTTGAACAAAATGAAGGCTTCCATGGACTCCAAGAGCGGTCCCGCACTCATCCAGGTATACGAAGTAGGCAGCCGCTTCATGATTGACTCCAAAGCCATCACTCCTATGCAAAAGTTCATTGATCAGGATAAATATGATCTGTCGCAGCTCGAAGAGAACATTCTGAATTACTATAAAATCGACGGCAAGCTGAATTCCATGCCGTTCAACACGTCCAATCCGATCCTTTATTACAATAAGGATATGTTTAAAGCTGCAGGTCTCAACCCGGAGAAGCCTCCTGTAACTTACGATGACATTGCCAAAGCGGCCAAGGCATTGACCAAGGACGGCAAAACCGGCGCTTCTTTCGCGATTTATGGCTGGTTCATGGAGCAATTTTTCGCTAATCAAGGCGCTGATCTGCTGAACAACGGCAACGGCCGTAACGGGGTGGCCACCGAATCTTTGGTTAACGGCGAAGCCGGCGTGAAAACCTTGAGCTGGTGGAAGCAGCTGGTCGACGACAAGGTCGCCCTCAATCTCGGACGCAAAACCGATGACACGAAAAAAGCGTTCCTCGCCGGCCAAATCGGCATGACCCTCGACTCTACCGGCTCTCTTCGCGGCATTGTAGACGGAGCCCAAGGCAAATTCGAGGTCGGAACGGCCTTCCTGCCTAAGCCTGCCGATGCCAAGGACGGAGGAGTTATCGTTGGAGGAGCAAGCTTGTACATCCTGAACAACCGCAGCGAAGCCGAGCAGAAGGGCGCATGGGAGTTCATCAAGTTCCTGGCCGAGCCGAAGCAGCAAGCTTACTGGCATGTGAACACCGGTTACTTTCCAATCACGAAGAAAGCTTATGATGAGCAAACAGTTAAAGATAACTTAACGAAATATCCGCAGTTGAAGACAGCCGTGGACCAGCTTCACGCGACCAAAGCAAATACGGCGACCCAAGGCGCTGTTATGGGCGTATTCCCGGAAGCCCGCCAGCTGACGGAAACGGCCATTGAGGAAGCATTGAACGGCAAGAAGCAGCCGAAGGAAGCTCTGGACGCCGCAGCCAAGGAAATTACCGGCAAGCTCGCTGCATACAACAAAACGGTGAAGTAGCAGCCAGAATGCATATTTTCCCAACGCTCCGATCATACTAACGAAGTATTGGACTATGGAGCAGGAGGGATAACGGAATGCCTAGCAGCAGAGGACATCAGGGAGCTACCGGGATCGGACAGGCGGAGGAGCAGCTGAACGCCCAAGCCGAGGCTGCAGCCCGAATTCAAGGCGAAAGCGAGCTCGATCAAGCGGTAGCGGCGCAAGCGAATCAGCAGGAAACCGAGCTGGATGAAGTAATCCCATCCGATCAGGAAGCTTAAGCATCAAACAAAAGACGACTCCAATTCCGCAAATCCCGGAATGAGAGTCGTCTTTTTTGAATCATATCAGAGCACTTATTGAACATAGTTGCCGTAATCGGGAACGGCTAACTGATCGAAATGGTCGGCCAACGCCTTCAAGCCGTTCGTCAAAGCCTCTCCCCGCATGGGTTCCCCATGTCCGGTCACGGCGGCAGTCGGCTGCAATTGCTGTAAGGTCAGCACGGATTCCTTGGCTGCCTTCCAATCCGTTGTCAGGTACCTTGGAGGGCCATGAACCTCCGGTTCCTGCATGAGTACTTTGTACAAAGAGTCCTGCCTGACGGTCACAAAGGCGTCCCCCGCAATTAATGTTCGGTCACTCTCTCTAAACAGGGAAACATGTCCCGGCGCATGCCCGGGCGTATGAATCCAGCGAAACTCCGGCAGATGAGGAACTGCCCCGTCAGCCGGCAGCGACCTTACATGTTCCCCTAAATCAATCGGAGTATTCGGAAATAGGAACGACATCTTCGCCACAAGCCCGCCCTCCACCGTCAGATCCGGCGCCGGATAGCTCTGTTGACCCGTTAAGAAAGGCAGCTCCAGCTCATGCGCGTAAATAGGGATTCCTTTCCAATGCTCCGCTAGCTCTATAATCGCGCCCACATGGTCAAAGTGCCCATGAGTTAGCACGATGGCTTCGGGACGATGGTTCGTACCGAAGCGATTCTCGACAGCGGCAATAATAGCCTCGGCCGAGCCGGGCATTCCCGCGTCTATCAGCACGAAGCGCTTCCGTTCCGGGCTTCCTATCATAACGATATTCACAATCTGGATCGTATGACACCATACATCCGGCGCTGCCTCGACGCCCGAGCCGCTTCCTATCGAAGTCATGGGAATGTATTTGTAATCCGTTCCGTAAGTCATTTCTTGATCCGTGTTCACTGGTTTTTCCCTCTTTTCCTGTAAGGTGTAAGGTCTTTATTATGCAGTCAAGATTTTTTCCAGGGCGGGTCTCCGTGCTTATGAATGATATCCGAAATCTTATAGAAAACCAGCGGGATAGCTATGGTCAATATCGTGCACCCGATCACCATCCCCGACGGCAGCCGCTTAATGAAGATCTCCCACAGATCGACCTCTCCTTTCCGATTTCAAAATGCTCCCGCTTCTCTGAACCTCAGATTCGACGGTCACTTCCACTTTAGCTTTAGTGAACAGCTTCCGGCCCTCCTCCCAATCCTTCTGAATGCTCTTCCACACTTCATAATGGTCCCTGTACAAAAAGAGTTCCAGATCAACAACATCTCTGCCATATTTTTTCTGAAGCTTATTCATGGCGTTATCTGCAATGCTTTTGATCTTCTGCGATAGGGCGGCCTCCAGCTTCATTATCGCTTCTTCCTTTGTCATATCCATTTGTTTGAAGCTCTGGTCGACAATTCCTTTGGTACGAATATCAATGTGGAAAACCGGGCGCTCCGGGTCACTGACCTCGACCCACAGTCTTCGTCTCTCCCAATTGATTTCGTATCCGACCAGCCCCCCTTCTATCTCGGCATTAATGACTCCGCCACTCACGCTACCTCTTAACAAATTGATGCCCGCCGTGTCTCTCCCCCCGATAAAATCAATCAAATTATTGGTTCTTCCGTCGAATAAGGCGCTGCCTATGATGGAAATATCTCCTCGGTCCTTCGATACGGAAACCAGCTGAATTAAGAAGCTTTCCCGCTTCAGCAATTTTTCGTGAACCTCGCCTAATCTGGATTCTTCCAGCATGCGGGAGCTTTTCCTTGTGTTCTCTGCCGCCGAGGAAATGAACCTTGCCGGCAATTTCTCATTGGGAGGCTTTACCTCCAGTACTTGCTTGGCTTCTCCCTTGACAACCATGATCTTAAGCGATCTCCGCATTTCGCTGTCCCTTAGAAAATAATCAATCGTATCGGCAAACGCCCCTTCCTTTCTCGCTACCTCATCCGAAATAAGCACGACCTGAAGATGCTCGAAAAAGGGGGCACGGCTTGTTTTGGAGGCCAGCTTGGCCGCAAGCGAGGTCAACGTATCGCCATCAAGCGTAATGTTGAAATAGGCTCGGTTTGCTCCGCCCCCCGAATCCGTGCTGCCGCTTTGCTTGATACCTGATGGAACAACCAGTTGATAGGTGACCATAAACTCCCCCTTTTGCCCCTTTGCTGCCTTGCCTTCCTTACCGTTTGAATCCTTCATGGTATCGATGGCAATGCCAATGACAAAACCGCGTTCATCAATCTCTACACGGTCCCAGCAGCCGGTGGTAAAGAGCAAAATAAGGATAGCGGCTAACATCCCTGCTACTTTATCAACCACAGTCCGTCACCCCTCGAAGCTTGGCCAGGATCAGGAGCATGAGAGGCAGGACACCTGCAAACAAAATTCCCAAATAGCTTATCAGGTCGCCCAACATAGTAAACTCCGCCTGATCCTTCGGCAGCATTCCAAGCAAATACACGATGGGACTTAGGATCAGAATGCAAGTGCGCTTGGACATTTTTTTGAAGAGAGAAGTGTAGCAAATCACCGATACGTCCATAGCCATGCTGGTTGTATTGAAGATCGTCATCATCCAGATGACGAAGAATAACGATTCGAACCTTTCAAAAAACTCACCCGGTATTTTGACTTCCTTAGCAATCTCAATGGCGGGATACATAATGTTCATGGCTCCTGCATGCGAAAAGATGCCGATTCCAAAAATAAAAATAATTAAGTAGAAGATGACCGGAATGGCTATGCCATAGACCATCGCTTTGGCCGTCTCCTTCGGACGTCTCATTAAGCTTCCATAGAAGAGAACAATTTCAAAGCCCAGCATCGAATACATGGCCTGCTGCGATCCTTTTAAGATTTCTTTAGGGCTGGAGATAAAAAAGGGCTTCAGGTTGTTCAAATCAAAAATTCCGATACTAAGTGCCATCATCAGTAGAGCTATCGAAAGAACGATCGGCAGGAACAGCACGTTTAATCGGATTAAGCCTACCCTGGAGCCTGAAACCGCATAAATGACCACAAGCAGAAACGTCATAGCGATAAACTCAATTGGTGTCCTTACGAATAAATATTGTTTGGAAATACTTGCAATAGCCCGCATCTCATAGGCACAGAACAGAAAGAAGTAAATGCCCTGCAGAAATATAAGCACACAGGCTATAGGCTTCGTTACAATAAGGCAGGCATATTCGAAAAATGTTTTGTGGTGATAACGGTTCACCAGCATGGATACGACGATGCCGAACACTACGGTTATCGTACCTGCCAGAAGAATGGACATCCACCCGTCCGACGACTTCGTGGAGGAAGCCACCAGCCTCGGTAAGGTGAGGACTCCGACCCCTATCAGCATGGAGGACACGGTCATGATCATTTCCTTTTGCCCGACTTCCTCATCCGCATATTTGAAAATTCCCATGAGCCCCCTCCTTACCGTTAAGTTTTTGTACGCTTCTTATCCTGAGGCTTCACCATCTCAGGACGGCTATCCAGCAGTTCAACAGGCGCCCTCATCAGCAGCTCCTTCCAATCCTTCACGAACATCGGCGCTATAGGAGTCGAGTAAGGAACCCCGAAGCTCTGTAAATTAACTAGATGAATATTAATCATGATATAAGCCAGCACAATCCCGTATATCCCGAATAACCCGGCCGCAAGCATGATGGCAAACCTAAGCATTCTTAGCGAGATGGCAAAGCTGTAAGCTGGCAGGGTAAAGGAGGCAATGGCAGTAATAGCTACAATGATAACCATAATCGGGCTCACGATGCCTGCCGTTACTGCCGCCTCCCCTATAACAAGACCGCCGACAATGCCGATCGTTTGACCGATCGGCTTGGGCAGCCGTATGCCCGCTTCCCGCAGCAGCTCGAGCGTCCCCTCCATCATGAAGGCTTCGACAACGGCCGGGAACGGAACCCCTTCTCTGGCTCCGGCGATGGAGAAGGCCAGCTTGGATGGCAGCATGCCATGGTGGAATTCCGTTAAAGCAATATAGAGCCCCGGCAAAAAAGTAGCAATAAATGCCGCTGTCAATCGAAGCAGCCGGATGACGCTCGATATCATCCAGTTCTGGTACATATCCTCAGGCGAATGAAATGAGGCGACCAGGGTAATCGGCAAAATCAGCTGGAAAGGCGTTCCGTCCACCAGGATGGCCACACGGCCCTCCAATAATGCTGCAGCTACTTTGTCCGGCCTCTCCGTATTTAATACTTGCGGAAACGGAGACATCACGTTATCCATGATCCATTGCTCGATAAACCCGGAGCCTTCCATATCATCCCGGTTGATCGTGCCCAGCCTTCGTTTAACCTCATCGACCAGCTTGGGATTGACAATATCCTCAATATAAGCAACGATAACCTCCTTTGGGATACGCTTTCCGATTTTATAGGCGTCAAACCGGAGATTGGGATCCGGCAGTCTTCTTCGAATCAATGAGGTCGTCGTGCAAATATCCTCCGTAAAGCCCTCTCGCGGGCCTCGAATGAGTGCTTCCGTCTCTGGTTCATCCACTCCCCGGCTTTTCCAGCCCTTCGTTCCGATAACCAGCGCCTTGCTGCTGCCATGGATGAGAAGTGCCGTATCTCCGGAAAGAATGGCGTTTAGAACGTCGCCCATCCCACTTACTTCCATAATGGAATGTAAGGGAAGCAGCTCCAGACGCATAAAAGAGATAAACGCATCCCCTTCGGCCGGAACAATTCTATTGGAATCCTCCAAGCTGATCAGCAGGCTTTTCAAAATTTGACCGTTGATAAGATCTCTATTGACGAGTCCGTCGATGCACAGGATAGCACATGAGTGGATGCTGCCGAGCTTAAATTCCTTCACCACAAGGTCGCTCGGAAAACCCAGCTTATGCCCAATATGATCCAAATTGACCTGAATATCTACAGACAGCAGGTTCCCCGGGTTCGTCATGTCTGCACACCGCCTTAAAGGTTTACGATACCAGTTATTACTATTACCTGATCCAGCTGCGATTATCCAAATCGAGCCATTAGGCCAAGGTAACCCTGTAGTGGAACCCCGAGAACCTGTTGCTAAAAAAAACAGCTCGGCTTGCTGCATTCCTGCAGCAAGCCGAGCTGTGTTCTTATAGCGGTGCTTATGCGGTTTTAAACTGCGATAAAAGCTGCTGAAGCTCTTCGGCCATATTGGACAACGATTGAGCCGAGGTTTGCAGCTCCTCCGTCGTCTGAAGCTGGCCTGTAGCAGAGGCGGAAACGTTCTGCGTTGAGGAAGCTGTTTCCTTCGCGATGTAAGCCACTTGCTGAACGGCAGCCGTTATTTGCTGAGCCCCTGCCGATATTTCCTCGGAGGTCGCAGCCATTTCCTGAATTTGCGAAGCGATTTGCGAGGTCGATACTAGAATATGATTGAAGTTTTGCTCGGTTTCCTTAACGAGCTCAATCCCCATCTGCACCTCGTCCTTCACTTTCCCCATCGCTTCACCGGACTCCTGAATGCTGGACTGAATTTCATGAAGCAGCTTGGCGATTTCATCAGAAGAGCTTCCGGATTGCTCCGCAAGCTTGCGCACTTCAGCTGCCACTACCGCGAATCCGCGACCCTGCTCGCCGGCGCGCGCTGCTTCAATTGCGGCATTGAGCGCCAGCAGATTGGTTTGAGCGGCAATTTCCTGAATAGCCTGCAAGATGCTGCCGATCTGATGCGACTTGACCTCCAGCATTTCAATAACCTGATCCGTATGATGAACGGACGAGTGGATGGACTGCATTTGATTTACGGTGTTTTGGACAAAGGCTTCCCCGCTCTCCGCCTGCTGCTTCGTCCATTCTACAGATTCGGCAATCGAGGACGCGCTTTCGGCCATTCTGCTGATTCCTTGCCCCACTTCTTCCATGGATCGCGATGTTTCTTCCATCGTAAGCGTCTGTTGATCAGCGCCTGTTGCCACTTCCTTGACGGTTGAGGCAATCTCGACGGATGCGTGCTGCATTTCGCCTGAGCTGGATTTCAGCTGCTCTGCAGACACGGTTACGAGCTGTGCATGCTCATTAATCGTTTCAATCATGGTTCTCATGTTATCCGTCATCTGTACGAAAGCGGCGCTGAGCTCTCCGATTTCATCGCTCCGGTTCAATGCAACGCTTTTCTCCGACAGATCGCCTTCAGAGATCCGCTTGGCTGCTCTGCTCATTTCCTTCAAAGGCTTGGATACATGCTGGGCCATCACGAAAGAGATCGCGAGTCCGGCAAGAATAGCGAGTACACTAAGCACAATAACCCAGGTAACCCCGGTACGGTTAGAGTCCTCCAGCTCCCCTGACCATTCATCGGCATGAGCCTGGATGTTGCGGGTAAGCACATCGATTATCATACTGCATCCGCTTATGAACTCGTCCGCCTGCTGAATCAGTCTCATGCCGTCAGGACTGTGCTGTTGAGCGGCGCTTAAAATTGCCGGGAACAAATTCTCATAGGACTCCCATTGCTTGCTGAACAGCTTCAGCAGCGTAACATCCTTTTCCGTAATGGCAAGCTGCTCCAGCGTTTTCGTCTTGGACTTGATTTCCGAGAACAGCGCCTTTGCTTTATCCGGCTGGGTCAACACTTCATCGGTTATGTCCATGCTGGACATGTCGCCCGAGCTTTTCTCCGGCATATTCAGCTGAATGCGAAGAATCAAGTCATCCAATTCCTTAATGTCGTGGTTCAAGTTGCCCAGCATAACCACACTGGGTAGGCCTTTTTGTGTCATTTGCTTTGATTTCTGGCCCATCGTATTCATTTGAATCAGTGCTGTTACACTTAGAACGGACAACAGCAGCAGGACGACCAAGAAGCTGACGAGCAGCTTTTTGTGGAGCGACAGCTGTGACAGCTTTCCGATAACGTCCCGTATCCATTCTTTCGCTTTCCCTTTCATTCTTTTTCCTCCGATTCTGTCTGTTTTGTTGGGTTTTTCTATTTTTTGAAAGCGCTATTTCCTTTCATTTACAATTCATCCCTTTGTATATTTCGACACTTTAGGCAGAATAGTTTAGAGACTTTTGTCGATTTTTATCATTTTCCCGAAAAAAGTTGCTGTTTTTTGAACAAAATAGGTATTTCGACCCATATCGATAGGAAAAAGATGCTTCGGGTGATTTGCCGGCTGCCTCGAAATGAATAATTCAACGTTAAAAAAAGCCCTTGCAGCCGAAAATGGTTCAGCTGAGGGCTTTCTTGCTTTTATAAGTCTATAATCTGGGCTTATCGTAGGGCTCTCCCATGTTGACATATTTCACTTGACGCACCTGCACGTTCGACGAGCCTATCGGGGTCTCGATGGTTCTGCTCTCATCCTGGGATGCCAGCAGGAGCTGAAATCCGAATGGAGCCAAAAAAGAAATTTGATTGCGGTCAGGATCGGCCTGATGCGGGAATACAATAGTGTATGAATCCTCGAAGCCTTCGTCCAGCGTCTCGACCCGGCTGCCTATAAGCGCAACGGAATGGAGCGACTCCTCCTCAAAATTGGCGATAATATTCTCCAAGGTCCGGGTGTAGTCCTCGACGAACTGCTCTCCAATTTTCTTGGTGCGCTCATTGGCAAAATAGTTATCCAAAATGTGAAACCGTTCTTCGTCAAAATAAACGAGCTGATGAATCAGCTGCATTCTTGCGGAATCGAGCGGACTATGGCTCATAGTAAGGATCACCTCCGCTGCGAACAATTTCTCCTTCCGTAAAATAGCCGTATAACGCTTTCATTTATGGAATGACCTCCTTTGAAAAAATAAGACCTCTCCGACAAGAGGTCCTTAGCGATATATTACCAGATTCATGCTTGTATGCCCAACCTTAACCGGCGAATTCGCAAGAAAAGCATAATCGGCAAAGGGAAACAGGCCGTGCGTGTAGAATGGTTACAAGCAAGAGAAATGAAACAGGAGGAGAACAACATGACGAAATCGGTAACCGTACAGGACCTGGTAAAGCGCTTCTCCTTGGAAGTGCTTGCGGGGCAAAAAGAACTGCATCGAACGATCGTAAAGCCTAAAACCCACCGTCCCGGACTGGAGTTTGTCGGGTATTTTGATTTTTTTCAGCAAGCGAGGGTGCAGGTACTGGGGAAGAAAGAAATTACCTATTTGCATACGCTGACCGAGGAAGAGCGAAACGAACGCATCGGCAACATTGTCAAATACCATCCTCCCTGCTTCGTAGTGACGCGCAATCAGGAAGGGCTTAAATATTTAATGAAATATTGCGAGGAAGAAGGCATCCCTCTGCTCAGAACTCATGAGGCGACCCCGAAATTTCTGGAGCTTATGGACGGCTATTTGACCAAAGCGCTGGCACCGGAGATTACGATACATGGCGTCATCGTCAACGTGTCGGGAATCGGCATCCTGCTGCGCGGCAAATCCGGCGTCGGAAAAAGCGAAACGGCCCACACGCTCATTCGGCGGGGCCATCGGTTAGTTGCGGATGATATTGTCGTGCTCAAAAAAATCAGCCCGGAGACGCTGATCGGTACTCACAACGGAAAAAGCAAGGAGTTCCTCGCTCTGCGCAGCATCGGTCTGATTAATGTATCGCGTCTATATGGAAGAAGAGCGTTTCAGGACGAGACGCGCATCGTGCTGGATATCGAGCTGACCCAATGGAAGGATAACGCCTTGAATAACGAATTGGAGCTGGAGCCGACCTTCACCGACTATATGGACGTCCGGATTCCCCATATCGAAATTCAGCTCCAACCCGGCAGAGATGTAGCAGGCCTGGTTGAAGCCGCTGCGAACAATTGGTACCTGCGCCAGCAGGGCTACAGCGCCGTTGAGGAATTCATGAAACGGCTGGAGGAAGGTTAGCCGTATAACGCTGCCTGCCCGTTAAGGCTGACGATGGATGGTCTCGCTATCCATGGGTAAATCCCCCATTGGCCAATGTAGAGGAAGGGCTGCTTCGGCCGCCTCCTCCTTCTCTGCCTTAGGCTCTGCTTGCGGGGTCAGGGCAGGATCATCCATCCATAAGCGGATCAGGTCGTTCATTTCGCGGTGGTTTTTGGTTGGAATTTGATGCCGGGCCCCCGGAATCAGATGATACGTGCAATGCGGGACTCGCCGTTGAATCAATTGGGCGTACCGGTGGAAGGATCTATCCTTCTCCCCATAAATCAGAAGCAGCGGTTTGTGGATCCGATGCAGCTTGCTCGTACAGTTATAGCCGAGGCTGCAGCCAAAATACTGCCGCATGTTGCGGACCTGTCCCTGCATCGCCCCGGCGTACAGCTGCTTGAATGTCGATGGCAAGTCGGCATTGCCGATAGATATTGCAGCAGATAGCAGCGTTTTGCCGGACAGCTTGCAGATCTGCCTCGCCGTCCAAATCAGGCTTTTGTTGAACCAGTCGCTGACCTCGGACATGGCGCTGACCAGAATGCCTCCCAGAAATCGCTGCGGATAAGCAATCATCGCCTCCAAAACGGCGGAGCCTCCGGTCGAGTACCCGCATAGCACCGCTTGGGGCAGCTTCAAAGCGTCCATAAGCTTGCAAATATCTTCCGCTATAAGTTCATAAGTAACCTTCTCTTCCGAGTAGCCGCTTTTGCCGTGCCCGCGTATGTCGAATGTAATGACCTCAAAACGGTCTGACAGCTGCTGCTGGTAAAAGAACACCTCTCCCGTCAATAGCGGCGGATGAATAAACAGGATCGGCACACCTTGGCCGATCCTTTCGTAATGCAGCTTAACCCCGTTAACTTCCACCATCGGCATAATGTTCACCTCTATCGGTTTTTCCATGATTATCCGATAGTGTCTCCGCAATTGCCTATTCCATGCATAGGCTGCATGAGACTAATGCCGGCTTACATTGCCTTATGCCCGAAGCTTTTCTAGGTGGCGGCCGCGCTGTTCTGTCTTTTTTGGATCGCATGCACGCCCATCACGACCAATATAAGCTCTTCGGTCGGCAGCTCCGAATGATTGGATAGTTCGAAAGCTCCGGCTCCGAAGAAGCTATCCGTTCTTCTAAATTGTGCAACCGTCCTGCCTTCCGGCTTATGTACCGTATACTCTCTGGAAAAAGCAGGAGATTCGATCTCATATTCCCCTCGAGAGCCTTCGTACCAATACTTTTTAGAAAAAAAGGACATCCTGGCCTTCAGAACGCCGATCTCCTCGCCGTAACGGTCGGAAATCATCCAAGCATTGGAGAAAAAACGGAATTTCCCGCTATAGGCTATTTCTCCGCGCTCATCCAGAACATGAATTCCGGAAGTGAACATGCTTTGCAGATCGAGCTCTCCCATTTTTTCATTGTTCTCATTAACGATGTCGGTATAGCCGGTTGAAAAGAATCGATCCGAGAAGTAGACCTTCATGACTCGGGCCTCCTTTGTCCTTCCATAAAGTTTCCAGGCTTACTTCTTATTACGAAAGCTGATTAAGAAATGTTTCGCATTGATGTCCTGGTCGTACGCAGGGGTTTATTGGTTTTATAACAAATTTATTACAAAACCTAGAAAAAGCCGCATCCCCATCAGACGGGAACTAAGCGGCTCTTTCCTTGCTTCCGATAAGCAGGCTACAATTCTACAATGACTCTTCCTTTGATACGCCCTTGCAAAATTTCCTCCGCATAATGCGGTACTTCATCGAGACGAATACGGCGTGCAATCCGGCTCAAGTGGCCTGTCGGCAGCAAATCTTCGGCGGTCCGCTTCCACAGCTCGTAACGCCGCTCCGCCGGGTACTGCACCGAATCAATGCCGAGCAGGTTAACGCCGCGAAGGATAAATGGATGCACCCTCGTCGGAATCGCCCCGCCGCCGGTAAGTCCGCTTACCGCTACCGATCCTCCGTAGCGGATGGAAGCGAGCAGATACGCAAGGGACTTCCCGCCGACGGGATCGACGGCGGCCGCCCACCGCTGCTTCTCGAGCGGCTTGATGCTCTCCGGGCTCAACTCGCTGCGGTCAATGATCTCCTGCGCTCCGAGCGAGCGCAGGTAGTCATGCTCCGCGGCTTTGCCGGTGCTGGCCGCGACATGATAGCCGCGGGCGGCGAGCAGCGCCACGGCAAAGCTGCCGACGCCGCCCGTGGCGCCCGTCACCAGCACGGGGCCCTGCCCCGGCTGCAGGCCGTTATGCTCCAGGCGGTCGATGGACATCGCCGCCGTCAAGCCGGCCGTGCCGATGGCCATGGCATCGTGCGGCTCGAGGCCCGGCGGCAGCGGCACGACCCAGTCGGCGGGGACTCTCGCCATTTGGCTCAAGCCGCCAAAATGCGAGACCCCAAGCTCGAAGCCTGTAACCAGCACGGCTTGTCCCGCTTGAAAGCGGGGATCGGTGGAAGCAACCACCGTTCCAGCCAGGTCGATGCCCGGAACATGAGGGTAAGTGCGTACGATGCTGCTGTTAGGAAGGCAGGCTAGCCCATCCTTATAATTGACACCCGAAAAGCTTACGCGAATCAGCACCTCTCCTTCCGGCAAGTCCTCTACCGTCAGCTCCTTCACACCGATCTCAAAGCGCTCCCCCTGCTTATCAATGACCAAAGCCTGAAACGTTTCCGTATCCATTGCCATCTTCGCTTGCCCCTTCCTTCCGTTAATCTGCCTTGCTTCCGCTTCTTAGCATTTTGAAACCCGTTAAGCCCATGCCACTCATATTGAATGATTATTCCAGTCCCAATAAGCTTTTATGTATTTTGACAACAACCTTTCGGATCGGCTGATCCTTGGTTACACTGCAGCACGGACGATGAATATCTCCCGGATAAAATACGGCAAAGGAACCTGGACGAAGCACCAGGGAGCTTTCCTCTCCGACCTTTTCATAGAATGCAATGTCCCTGGTCTCGAAGGACTGTTCCGAAATTACCGCTTCCTCCGATAACGGAACGACGCGAATCACTTCTTCTCCCGACAGGAGGAATTGTATATCGGTATAAGTTCGATGGGATTCAGGGCGTTGCTGCTGCCAATCCTTCGTGGCAGGTTCTTGCAGCAAAGCAAACATCAGATCGCCTTCAATCTCATATTTGCCCGCTGGCAGAGAACTGAAATCGGTGCTGCGGATATACTCTATCCCCTTATTTACCGCTTCGGGGAATAAGGCCTTTTCTTTTTCCCAATTCGTCAAATCGCTAAAAATCATCTGCTGCACAACCTTTCCAGATAAGTAGAATGAACGGATGAACTATGGACTCTCTTCTTTCCAGTATACTCCTTCGTGAAAAAAAAGAAAAAGCCCGCCATCCAACCTGGATGACGAACTTCTTGCAGCTATTTTCGTGTCTTTATCTCAAGCTGTTGGCTAGAGCCAGCAGCTCCTCCTTCGTCACGTTCGGAGACGACGTCATAACGTGGTACAGCAGAGTTCTTCCCTCCGATGGTTCCATCCAGCTCACCTCCCGCGATTCGCCGCCGTCCGTCCACAGAGACTGGGGATTTATGGTATAGTACCCTTCCCGGCCGGTCACGGCAACCTTCTCTCCCGTAGTCTGATCTCCGGTAACCAGCTTCAGGTCGATCTGCTCATCGCCGGCGGACAGAACCTGATAGCGAATTTCGATCTCGTCGTTATGGGCATTAGCATAAATGAGCCCCGGACTAACCAATCCATCGGCTCCGAACGAAGGAACAGCCGCTTTTTGCCACGTGATCGTCTGCTTCGCTTCTTTGGCCTGCTGCTTTAATTTCTTCGCATAGTCTGTATAGCTTTGAGCATCCATCAATCCGATTCGAGGCTGAACCTCTCCTCTAACAAAGGAAAACCCTTCCGGCACTACGGCAGGAGCCTTGGCCTGTAAGCCCGCTTGCTCTACCTCCCGCTTCCACTGCTCCATGCTAGTGTAGGCGACAGGATGAATCAGCAGGGTCACGGCCGGCAGCTTGAGCTGCTCCAGGGGCTGCACATAGACTACAGCTGCTTCTCCTGGTGCCAACTGGCTTCTGACATCACCGTACGCTCCCCGAATTTGTTCGCTTAAAGCATCGGGCAGTTGTACAGCCGAACTCTTCGTCACTTCCAGCTGAACCTTATTCGTTTGCATCGTATAAAGCAGATTCGAAGCATACGCGACACCCGAGAACAGAAAAATGCACGCCGCCACTAGAGCGATCCGCGCTTTGCCGCTGAGCCTTCCGCCTGACCTCCTCCGCTTCCCTGCGGCATAGGTTTCAAACAATCGTTCCGCTTGAGCATCCAGCTCTTGAGGGACCGTCAGCTGCCCGGCGTATTGCCGGAGCTCGGCTTTTAGTTGGTTTTGGATGGACATGTGGTGCAGCCTCCTTTATCATCCGTTATGGGATTGACAGATAAATGACGCAATCTGTTAAGCGCCGTATGATGCCGTGATTTCACCGTACCTATCGGAATATTCAGCAGCTCGGCTATTTCCTCGAACGAGTACTCGTGGTAATAGCGTAATACAATAACGCTTCGGTGCTTATAGCTCAGTCCTTGAACCAGCCGGATCAGCTCGCTGCGATGCTCGCTAAGCAAATACAGCGACTCGGTATCCGCAACCGGTACATGAACCTCCATACGGGCATTGCGCTCGTGAATTCGAAACCTGCGCCACAATTTACGATTCCAATTATGAACCTGGCGAATAGTTAATCCTGTTAACCATGCACGAAACGGCCGGTCGAACTGGTACTTGGAAATCGATTTGAGCATCTCCGCATACACTTCATTCACGACATCGTTCACGTCCTGCTTGTTATTCACCAGCAGGCTTACGGTTCTGTACACCTCCTCTTTGCTGTGCTCATACATGACTCGAAAGGCTTCCTTACTTCCCGCTGCCATTTGGCGCAGGGATTCATGCAGTAATGGCTCTGTCATAGGCGGCCGGCCCCCTAATCTTTACTTCACTCTATATTGGTCCTGTGCCCGAAAAAGGTTCATTCTTCGAGTCTGTTGATAAGCCTGTAAGGCTTGAACTATTGTCAACATACTCCGGTGGGGCATCCCCTCCGGCCGCTGTTGAAACCCGTGAATTAGATTATATTTAGCGGTATTTTCACGGATTTCAAAGGCGGACGTAAACTCCTTCGAGGCATACCCCACCTCCATATGTAGCTTAGTTCTCGCAAAAATATAGTTTTTTCAACAACCTAATTCTTCTCTTCTTTAAAATAACCCGCTAGATGGAGCCTTGGCTTCAAAGCCGATTTGAGGTACTGTGCGGAAAAAAAGCCGAACCGGCATCGGGAAATTCCCTCATCGGCTCGACTTTTACTAGCTTGTGCTATCTTCTGTTTTTAAAAATGCTCTATCGGCCAGAAGCGCTCCTTGGAGATTTGGGCAAGCTCCTTCTCATTCAATACGGTGACAAAGGCCTGCTGATCCACATAAACAACGACGAACTGGTACCCGCTGCCCGCTATCTTGGTATTGATTTTTTTCAAAATCCCTACATCCATAAAGTCATTCATGTACTGAGGGTATAAGGTCACTTTCTCCCCGTTCAAATTCAATTGCACTTTTATAGGGCCTTCTTCGGTATTCCATGTTTCTACGATATCGCTTGGGTTAAAGGCGCCTCTTGAAATTCGCGCCCAGTCCTGCAGCGCTTTGACATAAACTTGATTTCCTTTGCCGACATCGGCTTCGGTATCCGCCATCCATACTCTGCTTTTATCCAGCTGCAAAATAAAGTGATCTGCATACCGCTGATAAAGAGTATGGTCCTGGTACGGATCAAAGTCTTTATCTGCCGCGAAATCGTTCGGGTAGTTGTCAATAAAGTTCTTCTCAACCTCGTTTACGTCCATGGACTGGAAGAAGCCCATTTCCTTATAATAAGCAAAAATCTCATGGATTCTTTCCGCCGCGCTCTTTCCCTTGTACTTCTCGGCTATCTTTTCTTCGGGAGTAGGAATCTCCTGGAAGGTTCGGGCTATGTCCAGTAATTCTGTAGAGGATTCGTCGAAGTCGGTTTCACGAACAAACAACAAAAATTTATATAAGCTATTCTTGCCTTGAATGACCATCATCCGTGCTTTGAATTGATTGGCACCATTGTTAAAAATAAATGATCCATAGGCCGAATCAAGCCCGTTGATAGAAAGATGCTCCGGCTTGGAGGCGGGCTCATAATGGGTTCTGGATATTTCAGAGGCCAAATAATCCGTTAAACTAGGAACAGGTTTAGATACAGACTCATCTTCCCAGAAGAGGAATCCCTCTCCTTGTAACGAAATGGCGCTTACATCAGCGGTTCCTGAATTCGCCGCATCCGCTGTTTGCCACTTATGGCCCGCCCTAAAGCTCCATCTATTATCTAAAGACTTAAACTCTCGCAAATCTTTATAGATATTGATCGTCTTGTCAGTCTCTTTCCACACCATATCGTAATGCATGACTTCGCTGATAAAACGAACAGGTACGAACAGGTTCCCATTCTTTACTTTAGGGGCTGACGGGAGCTGCTGCTGTATGCCGTTCACGGTTGCTGTCAGGTCGTTCACTTTAAGGGTGATTTGAAGCCCCTGCTTCTTGCCTGAGACGATCTGATTGCGTTCGTCCCATTCGATTTGAAGTCCCAGCGCCTCAAATAATGGACGAAGCTGTACCAAGGTGATGCCGTTCTCAACAAATGGCGCTTCATCAAAGCTGATTTGTTTCCAGTCCAGTTTTACTATGATTTCATTGGGATCGGATCTCATAGACGGCATTTGGTTGATAGTAACTCCCTGTCTCCTAAGCTCGTCTAGGATATTCTTTCCTTCGTCATGCAAAGGATTATTTTCGATATAAAGTGTTGTAAGCATTTTGATAGAGGCCAGCGGACGAATATCCTGAACTTGATTGTTATTGAGGAAAACGAGTTGCAAGGTGGGATGATCTTCTAGAGCTTGAACATCCTTAATTTGATTTCCCGATAGCGATAACCATTTTAAAGGCAAATGGGCTAATGCCGTTATATCTTCAATCTGGTTATTGCCAATCAATAAGTCCGTAAGGTGACTATTTTGAGCAAGACAATCAATCGAAGATATTTGATTATCCGATATGACCAATTGCTGCAGCTGATACAAGCTGGCCAGCGGACAAACATTCTCAATCTGATTATGTTCCAGGCCAAGCATTTTAATTTCCGTTAATTGCTTAAGCGGAGACAAATCTTTAATTTCCTGGTTAGGCGCATACAGCGATTTAAGATTTAGGGCGTGCTCCAGTCCCTTTAAGCTCTGCACCTTGCCCTCCTCTTGCGGATATAAGGAAGTCAGCTCAAGCAGAGCTTCTTCCGTCAGCTCTTCGCTCTCATCTAGGTTCAATTGTTTCTTTATAGCCTGCTCCAGCACCGGATCTTCGATCAGCTTGCCTTCGGCGTGAGCTTCACTTAGCGGAATTACCAAGAGAAGCATTAGACCTGCCAGCAGTGCCGGCCATGCCCATCTTTTCATATTTGCGACTTCCCCTTCGTCATTGTTATTTCAGAGTCCCCCATGTTTGCCCAATTGGAAGCGGCTCGCTTGACTTATTCCACAAGGAAGCGCAATTTCCTTTTTTCGACAATATTTCGCAAAAAAAAGCCAACCCCTCGCCTTATGAAGGCTCGAAGTCAGCTTATCTGTCCTTGTTTAATGCTCCCTAATCCATACGGTCATTTCGCCCTGCTTCCGGTTCCCCCATAAGAAGTATGGAATGGCTTGCAATTGGTGGGGTACTGCCTGCCGGGTCACAGGACGATATAATTCCTCCTCGCCCCATTCTCTCTCATCATCGCGTGAAGCCTCCGCTTCTACGACGACTATGCCTCCGAATAGATGATCGTCGAACCTCTCGGTCAGCTCCGACTTGCTATCCAGTACAATGGCGGTCAAGAGCCCGCCGTTATCCTCTTCCTCCAAGCAGTAAACCAGAGGCCCCCGTTGAATAGCGGCTTTGCCCGCATTCGCCCGCAGCCTTGGATTCGAACGGACCCGCTGCGCTGTCATGGGCAGCTCCAGCTCCACGACATCTCCCGCCTGCCACAGCCGTTTGATATAGGCGTATCCGTCTACGATAAGCGGTTCCACCTCTATAGGTTCTCCGTTGACTTGAAGCCGGGCGTCGCGGCACCATCCGGGGATGCGGAGGGCTAAGGCGAACTGCGCTGCCTCGTCCGGAGTGATCTCCAGCTGTATTCGGCCTTCCCACGGATAACGGGAAATCTGCTTTAGCTGCAGTCGTGTGCCCGCCGTCTCCACTTGCGCCTTGCTTCCAATATACAGGTGCGTGTACACGGTATCGTCTGTGCTTGAATAAATATAGCCGCCAAGAGAAGCCAGTAGCCTCGCCACGTTAGGCGGGCAGCACGAGCACCCGAACCAAGGCTGTCTGACCGCCTTAACATGCTTGCAGGACGGATTGTGTTTGCTGGCCTCCGGCCATACTTCCAATGGATTCACGTAAAAATAATGCTTTCCGTCCAGTGCCATGCTGCCTGCTACGTTATTATAGAGAGCCCGCTCCAGCACATCGGCATAGGATCCTTTGGCTTCCAGCCGGAGCATCCGCTCTGCAAAAAAGATCAATCCGATCGATGCGCAGGTTTCCGCATACACCGTATCATTGGGCAGATCATAGTCAAAGGTGAATGCTTCTCCGTGCGCCGTCGAGCCGATACCGCCGGTAATATACATTTGCTTGGATACGATGTTGCTCCAAAGCGTGCGGCAGGCCTCAAGCAGCGGCGCATCCCCGGTATGGCCCGCCAAATCCGCCATTCCCGTGTACATATAGACCGCACGCACCGAATGCCCTACCGCTTCCTTTTGCTCTCTAACCGGCATATGGCTTTGGTGATAAGCTAAATTTGGAGGAGATGCTTTCCCAGGTCTCCAATGGGTTGTCCCTCCTCGCTTTTCCCACTCCTGCGTGAAAAAATGAGGCTCCCGGCCCCGCTCATCAATGAAATATTGGCTGAGCTTCAAATAGCTCTCGTTCCCTGTCACCCGGTACAGCTTGACAAGGGCAAGCTCGATTTCCTGATGGCCGTCGTAGCCGCGAATTTGTCCCGGTTCCCTGCCGAAAACCGTACCGATATAATCGGCAAAGCGGCACATCGCCTCCAGAAAGCGGCGCTTTCCTGTCGCTTCGTAATAGGCCACGGCAGCCTCGATCAAATGGCCGGCAACGTACAGCTCATGACAATCCGTTAAGTTTGTCCAACGATTGCCGGGTTCTTTTATCGTAAAATAAGTATTAAAATAGCCGTCCGCATGCTGCGCTTCTTCAATCAGACCTATGACCTGATCCGCTGTTGCCTCCAGCTCCGCATCCGGGTGATTTGCCAGAGAGTAAGCTACAGCCTCCAGCCATTTGGCTATATCGCTATCCTGAAATACGAACCCTCCGAACTCCCCTGTCTTCTTGCCGGCGGCAATCAGCAGATTGTTCATGGCATGACTCGGCTCGGCACCGGGAATCCGATCATTCAGAGCCTCCCATTGGTACGGAATGACAACCTCACGAACCAGCCTGGTGTAAGGAGACCAGAACGGATCCTCAATCTGAACCTTGCTGAGCGGCACCTGTCTGCTTGTAAACAGCGACATCCCTTCACATCCTTAAGTATGTTATATAGATACAATTTAAACCTTTCATTTTCCCATCATATCTTATAAAATGATTGAAAAATACGAATAGAATCACCCTGTATTTATACTATTTGAACCTTGGAGTGAAGAAGCGTGGAGCCTCTCTACCTGCATTTTCAGGCAGCCCCGCTGCCTTATTTCATGGAATGCGGCAGGACCGTCTATCAGACAGGACAGCAGCATCCGAACCGGGCCAATCTGGGGGTATTCGATCTATTGCTCGTCAGCCGGGGAACGCTCTACATGGGAGAGGAAAACAAACAATGGGCCCTGACCGCAGGAGAAATGCTGATTCTCCTTCCTGACCGTTATCACTATGCGGCAGCCCCTTGCGAGGAAGAAACGACGTTTTATTGGCTGCATTTTCAAATACCGGGAACATGGAGGGAATCAGCTGCGGCCTTCTCCGAGTCTGCGGCTAAAGATAACACGGCAGGCCATCTGCAGCTTCATCCGGTTCAGCAGCATAGCATGGCGATCCCCAAGCATTGGGCTATGCCTGTGCCTCAGATGGGCTATGATCTGTTCGCCAAGCTGCTAGGCTGGTCTGCGGAGCTGCGATCCAGCGGCTTCTGGGAACAGCAGCAGCTGTTTCTGGAGCTTCTGCGCTCGGCCGTTGAGGGTCAGCACATCTTCAATACTCATCCGTCTAGGGTTGTCGCCGAACAGGCGGAGGCCTTCTTGAAGCGCCATTACCGGAGCGATGTGACCAATGCGATGCTGGCGGACGCCCTTCACTTTCACCCGAATTATATTACCCGATGCATGAAGGAAGTGTATCAATGCACACCGCTCGAATATTTGCTGCGATATCGTCTGGAGCAGGCGAAGCTGCTTCTGGTTAAGACCGACCTGCCAGTCTCGGAAATTGCCGATAACGTGGGCTTTCATTATCCCGCTTATTTCTCCCGCTGCTTTAAGCAGAGCATTGGGCTGACTCCCCGGCAGTACCGCAAGCAGTTTCAACCTGCCTCCCTGCCGGACACGGTGGCCTCAAGGCCCAAGGAAGCTTAGGGTTAACCCGATTTTCTGTAAAAAAGGAAGCGCTTAAAAAGCCGCCCAAGCGCTGCTTGCCGTTCCTTTAATTGACACAATTAGTCAGATTTTTACGACAATTTCTGCCCCGGTCATGGTATAATGAAAGTGTAGTAACAAACGAAATAATCACGGAGGTGGTTATCATGCTATTCACTAAAATTCTCGTAGCATACGACGGTTCGAACTTGTCCAAGAAAGCGCTCGCCAAAGCGATTGAAATTGTGCAGCAGGAAACCGCACAGGACGCTAAAACGCCGGAGCTCCACGTCATTCACGGAGTGCAGGACGTATCCTATGCTATGGGTACTACCATTACCATAGATCCGAAAATCAGCGAAGGGGTTCTTCAGGAAGCAAGAGATCTCGTCCCTTCTTCGATAGACGCCAGCTACATTATCCAGAACGGCTCTCCCGCCAATTCCATTCTGGATTATGCCCATGATAACGGAATTGATCTCATCATTATGGGCAGCCGGGGACTCGGAGCTATTCGCGAGTTCTTCTTAGGAAGTGTCAGCCATAACGTGGTACAGAACTCCAAAGTGCCTGTCCTTATAGTGAAATAATATGAAAAACGAGCAACAGCACTACACCATCTGTCCGGTGTAGTGCTGTTCTTTTTTTACCGCCATGCTGCGGTATCTACCACTCTTTCGCAAATGCGGTCAATTAGCTTATGCTCATGACTGATAACCAGAATGCCGATGTCCCGCTTGCCAGCCTCGGCCAGAACAGCATGCCAGATTTGCGCTTGGGTAATCGCATCGAGCATCGCCGTCATTTCATCCGCTATGAGAAAGCGGGTTCCCGCTCCAAGCGCACGCGCAACACAGAAGCGCTGCAGCTCGCCGCCCGACAGCTCATTCGGCCATCGGCCGAGCCAATCCGCTTCAATGCCCAGCGCGGCCAGCAGTTCCGGGTCGGGCTCTCCCCCTTCCCGCAGCATTCGCCCCATCGACCAGCGCGGATTCACTGCTTTCTCCGGATGCTGGAACACCAATTGCACGGGATGAAAGCCTGTTGCAGGCAGCGGTCCTCCGTCTAACATAACCGCTCCCTCCCGCGGCTTTTCGAAGCCCGCCAGTATGCGGCCAAAGGAAGTTTTGCCATAGCCGCTGGGGCCAACCAGCCCTACAACCTCACCGGACCTTATAGTCAGATCGACACCGCGGAACAGCCATGGCTCTTTATCATAATGAAATCCGATCTTGCGTGCCTCAAGAAGCATGAATGCATCTCACCCTTCCTTCGCGCAGCTCCCTCTCTGCCGGCAGCGCATCGCTGCATTCCGCAGTGGCCATTGCACACCTCGGCGCAAAGAGGCAGCCCGGCGGCAGCGCAGACGGATGGGGCTGAAAGCCGGGGATAGGCGCAAAATCATTTTGCGGCAGCGCCCGCCACAATGCCTTCGTATAAGGATGGCGAAGAGCCTCGCCCGTTCCATGGAAATCCTCCCTGCGTGCGACTTCAACCGTAGTGCCTGCATAGAAGACGGCAACCCGATCGGCAATCGTCAACGCAGCTTCTATATCATGCGTAATCAGCATGACGCTGGCACCGCTATCCGCAAGCTCCCTGAATCGGCTAAGCGCTTCTTGAACGGCCGAGGGATCTAGGCCGGGAGTCGGTTCATCGGCGATAATCAGCTTCGCACCGCTGATCGTCGCGGTAGATACGAGTACTCGCCGGGCCATACCCCCGGACAATTGAAACGGATATTTCCGGTCCGTACCGGATGCAAGCCGGTATCGTTCGAATACTTCCTTCATACGGGCGTCGGCATCCCCTTCACGTACGGAAGCCTTCACCTGTTCACCTACCCGCATAAGCGGATCAAGAAAAGTAACCGATTGGGGGACAAGCGCGATCTCCCTGCCTCTTAAGGAAGCAGCCCGGTCGGCATTCAGCTCCAGCCCCTCATATAGAAGAGTGCCGCTCATCCTCGCATTCGACGGCAAAATACCGAGAACAGCATGGGCCAGCAAGCTTTTGCCCGATCCGCTGGAGCCGACAACCGCTACAATTTCACCGGGATGAATCGTCAGATGCAGGTCATGGATCACTTGAATCGAACGCTGCTTAAGGCCGCGTGTATATTGGGTAAACGATAGGGAAAGGTTTTGTACCTGCAAAATCGCCATGGTTCCTGTCAGCTCCTTTGCTCTCTAATGCTGCATGGCTAGCAGCTATTCATGTGACTGATGCGGGTCGAAGAGCCGGCGCATATTGTCCCCAAGCACATCGAACGCTCTTACGATAAGCAGAAGACATAAGCCCGGGAAAAAAGCCAGCCACCACATCCCGGTTGATAAATACCGCATGGATTCGGACAAAATAACACCAATCGCAGGCTGATGAGGGGATAACCCCATCCCGATAAAGGTTATAGCCGCTTCGTGCAGAATAGCATGCGGAAACAGCAGCACCACGCCGACCACGAATTGAGGAGCCAGATGCGGCAGCAAATGTCTTGTTGCAATCCACCAGCGCGATTTGCCCAAATGCCCGGAGATTTGCACGAATTCGGCCGACCGGAGCTGCATGACTTCCGCCCGAATGACGCGGGACAAGCTCGGCCAATGAGTAAAGGCAATACCGATAATGATCCCTTTGGCCCCTCCCCCCATGACGAAGGCCAGAAGAATGAGCGTCACCAAATGGGGGACACTAAGAAACAAATCTATAAGCCAGCTGATGATACGATCCGCCGTTCTGCCCATGGTGGCGGCAGCTAACCCTAGTGCCATAGCAATGATGACACTGGCCGCAGCCGCGGTTAAACCGACTCCAATGCTGAGGACAAGACCTTTCATCGTTCTGGTGAACATATCCCTTCCCAGCCAATCCGTACCAAACAGATGGCTCCAGGAGGGCGCCATATTGCGAATTTCCAGATGCGTCTGGATCCTGTCGCTGCTTAAGAGAAGGCCTTCCAGCACTACAAAAGCCAGCAATAGAGCAGACAGCACTATCATAGTAACCGTTCGCTGCCTGCGGTTCATTCTTCCTATGCTCATCTTTTCGCCCGCCCCTCTCTAAGCCTGGGATCGACAAAGCGATAGATCAGATCCGCCAACAGGTTACCGGAGAATACGAATACAGCGCTGAACAGCACCAGCCCCATCAACAGCGGCACATCTCCCCGAAGTCCGGCTTCTACCGTAGCCTGACCGAGACCCGGATAAGAAAATACCTGCTCCGCCAGGACAGCCCCCCCGAACAGCTCGCTGAAGGACGCAAACTGCAAGGTTACCGCAGGAAGCGCAATATTGCGCAAACCATGCCTCCAAAAAAGCCGAAAGCCCCGCTCGCCCCGTGCCTTTGCGAACAAAATATAGTCGCTCGACAGTACGCTGACCAGCTTCTCTCTGGTATGCAGGGCGATCGTCGCGATACCGATAACGCTCAGTGTCATAGCCGGTAGAATCATATGTACCAGCCGATCGGTCCAGGTTACCTCCTGCGAGAGCACTCCGGCAGGGACGCCCATCCCGACAGGAAACCATCGAAGCCATACGGCGAAAACAATCAGAAGTACCAGTCCCATCCAAAAGGTTGGCGTGGAAGCCAACGTATAGCAGTACCATTTGATCGCCTTATCGATCCAACGGTCCTTGTTCATTGCCGCAATAATCCCGGCCGCAAACCCGATAACCCCTGAAAGCAGCCATGCCGTGCTCATTAGCGCGATGGAGCTCTTGAATCGTTCGCCGATGACCTCGGTAACCGGACGGCGAAAGATCATGGATGTCCCCATATCCCCTTGCAGCACGGAGGCCGACCATTTCATATAGCGCTCCATAGGGGGGCGGTCGAGCCCCCAGTGGGCCGCAATCCGTTCACGCTGCTCCGGCGAGACCTTCATCATATCCGAGCCGACATAAGCCTGAACCGGATCGATCGGCGATTGGCTGATTAGCAGGAACGATACGGCACTGATCGCTATCAGCAGAAGGCACAGCCTTAGTACCTTCAGTCCAAGAAACCTCACTAAGCTTCCGCTCATGCTGCCAACACCCGCTTCCCTTAGTTCAGCCATTTCCACTCTTCAATATTATCCGTAACCGGCCAGCCGTGGCCGTGCGGATGAATCCGCTGCTTGCCGATATCGAGGTTTTCTTTGACCAAGTACAAATGGTCGATGTTGACGAGCCAGGCCCAAGGAGCATCGCCTTTGGCGCTCAATCCTGTAGCTCCGTCCCACTGTGCCTTTTTCCAAAATTCCATAGCATCCTTCGTATTCGTTGCCCGAAGCGCCTTGTTCATATAATCATCCACCTTCGGGTTACTGTAAAAGCCCGGGTTGTAATATTCCACACCGCCGAATTTGCTGCTGTACACATTGAACATTTCCATCGGATCGTTGCTGCCCCATCCGAGCAGCAGTGCGCTGGAGTGCATCAGCTTTTTAATTTCGTCCCAGCTTTTGCCGTCAACCTTCATGTTAATGCCAATGGATTTCATCTTATCTGCAACCGTAATCGCCAACGATTGGCGAGTCACGTCATCGGACGGATACAGCAAGGGAAACTCCGCCTTCAGCGATCCCTTATCCAGGATGCCGTCGCCATTCGTATCCTTCCATCCTGCATCGGACAAAAGCTTTTTTGCCGCTTCCAGATCGCCGTCAGGCACGACAGAGTCGGCATTATACCAAGGCAGGCCGTCATTGACCGTAAAGGCAGGGGTACCATGTCCCTCCAGCACTCCTTGGACGAGAGCCTTGCGGTCTATCGCCGTATTGATGGCTTTTCGAATCGCGATATCGGCCGTTACGTCATTCCCGATCGGATATCCTTCCTTCGTCTGACCGCCGGCTTTGACGTAAGGGAACACGATCCCCCGGTTATCCACCGTATGAACGGTCTCCAGACGCATCCCGGGAACCTGCTGCTTGCTGAATGCAGCCGGAATATAGGACACATCGACCTTTCCAGCCTTGGCGGCGGCAAAGGCGGCATCCTCGCTCAAGAACAGGAAGGTCAGCTTTTTAAAATACGGCTTCGCTCCGTAATAATCCGGGTTCGCCTCAACAATCAGCTGCTGGCCTTTGTCCCACTGAATGAACTTATAGGGGCCGCTGCCTATCGGTTTTTGCGAATAGTCCTTCCCATGAGCATGCTTCGGAACGATTCCTGTCGCCAGCATCATTTGAATAAAGGTCGATTGCGGTTCCTTCAACGTAAATTGGACTGTCGAATCGTTGGGAGCCTCCACACTTTTCAAGTTGCTCAAATCGATAGCCGAGCTGCTCTTGGCGGCAGTTTCGTATGTATATTGAATATCTCCAGCGGTCAGCGGCTGCCCGTCCGTAAATTTTGCATCCTTACGAATGATGACCGTCCATACCGTTCCGTCGCCGCTCAGCTCATAGCCCGTTGCGAGATCATTTACGATGCTCATATTGGCATCATACTTGAACAAAGTACTCTGAAACAGCGGCGAGCCATAGCGTCCCCAACCGGTAGTCGGGTCAAATCCGGCCTCCGGCTCGGAACCGACAGCCACGACCAATTCATCCTTTGCTTTCCCTGCATTCCCCTTCGGAGTCTGAGTGCAGCCCGCCAGAAATACTGAAAGAAGAAGTACAATCAGTATGGCTAATCGAATCGTTTGTCCCTTCAACACATCTCTCTCCTCTTTCTCTCCCATGGTATATATGTATTTCAGTAACACGAATTGTTCAAATTGTAGCACACAATACCGATATCGTCACCCCTTTCCTCCCAAATTTTGTCGAAAAACAAATGATATGCATCGATTTTACCTGCTGCATGCAGCTTCTCGCCCTTCATTGGGTAATAAAAAGCAATCCCGGAATAAAGCTGCCGGAAAAAGGAGAGGTTATACCGAAAACAGGTGCAATTTGACGGAAAAACAGGGACGCTGCCTATCAGCCTAATTCCCAGCAAACGAGGTGCTAACGATGTACTCCAAAATTCTTGTCGCCTACGACGGCTCCGAGCTGTCCAGAAAAGCGCTGGAGCATGCCAAACGACTCGCTGCGGCCGCTGCCGAAATCGAAGTACTGCACGTCTATTATGTGCCCGCGCTCATCATCGGAGAGGCCGTATTGACAACCCCTCAAATGCAAAAAAACTACTATGAGCATGAGCTCGCGGTAGATGAAGAGATCAAGCGTCTGATCTCCGACCTGCCGTCGGCTAAATCCATTATCAAGCAGGGCCAGCCGGCCAAGACGATCGTGGAGCATGCCCGGGACAACGGGAACGATCTGATCGTCATCGGCAGCAGAGGCTTATCCGCTCTGGATGAGCTGTTCCTCGGAAGCACGAGCCATAATGTCGTCCAGCATGCCGGTATCCCGGTGCTTGTTGTGAAATAGCGGTTTGACCGCCATACGCTGCTCAGCGGCTCACAATCAAAAAGTCCTGCAACGGGTATCCTCAATCGGGTACCCTGCAGGACTTTTATTAATCATTCAGCTGCTCAGACGTTATCGCAGTGAGATAACGTTCCGCTGCCGCCTCGTCTCCAGTCAGTAAGCCTATTAATGACATGAGCGTCTGAGACATCCATTTCTTCGGATGGAGGAGCACCTGCAGCTGGAAGCGAAGATCCGGATGACGGAACGGAATCACGGCCAGCTTGCCCCTCTGGAGCTCATCCTCTACCGCAATCCGGGGCAGCAGCGCGATGCCGAGCCCGTTCATGACGCAATGCTTGATCGCCTCCAGACTTCCAAGCTCGAACCCGATCCGGTACGCCACTCCGTTATCCCGCAGCACCTTCTCAAAGGTGCTGCGGTAGATGCAGCTTCCTTCGGACACGATCAGCTCGCAGCCCTCCAGATCACGGAGGGCTGCTTCAGCCGCTGCTGTGAGTGCATGTCCCGGAGGCGCGATGAGAACAAGCGGCTCCTCGCGCACCGTAATGCAGCGGAGCGAAGCATCCGCAGGATGACGGTCAAGAAGCAGGGCGACGTCGTATTCGCCCTCCTTGACCTTAGCTACCAGCTCCGCCTCGCTATCGGGCAGGAGCTGAATCCCCAGCCCCGGATGCAGCTGCCTCAGCTGCTGCAAATACGGCGGCAAATAATAGGCTGCCAACGAATCGATGGTGCCTATTGTGACCGCGGCGTTAACCTGATTCGCAATCGATTCCTTCGATTGATCGTACAGGTCCAGCATCTGCACCGCCAGCTTAAGCAGCGCTTCTCCCGGCGGAGTCAGCCGCAGCTGCTTGCCGTATCGTTCAAACAAAGAGACCCCGTATTCTCTCTCCAGCTTCTGAATTTGCATGGTCACGCTCGACTGCGCATAACCGAGCTCCTCCCCGGCCCGAGTAAAGCTCGCTCTTCGAGCCACCTCGCGAAACGTACGAAAGTAGGTCAAATCCATCGTCTGCCGCCCCTATCATCAAAAATTTTGATGCACCTTATCATTTATTATAGCTAACACTGATAATGAGTTCCATGCTAAAGTGATTGTAATCCAATCACAGCAAGTCTTCCGAGATAACAGTTCGACACTTTCTATAAAGCATGAGGAGGAATTCATGATGTTAACCGAACAGCAGCTCAAAGGGATCTATCTCCCGATCATAACCCCTTTTCACCCGAACGGAGAAGTCGACGAGGAGTCCTTCCGCAATCTGGTATCCCGTTACGTCGGGGATGGCATTCACGGACTGGTCGTGAATGGAACGACCGGCGAATCTCCTACAATGAAGCAAACCGAGTGGGAGGCGCTGACACGGATAGCGAAGGAAACGATCGGCTCGCGTATCCCGATAGTGCTGGGAACCGGCACGAACGATACGGCATCCACCGTTCAGAGAACGGAGCAGGCCGGTCTTCTCGGAGCGGACGCCGCACTTATCGTCGTTCCTTATTATAATAGGCCGTCGCAGCAAGGGATTATTGAACATTTTCGGAGGGTAGCCGAGGTAGGGGTTCCGGTGATTTTGTACGAGATTCCAAGCCGAACCGGAATTACTCTAGAGGTAGATACCGTCCGTACCATTCTGGATATAGACGGCGTTATTGGAATGAAGGATAGCTCAGGGGGCATCGGGCTCGTTTCCGAGCTGTCACGCCATGGGTCGAAGCCGGTGCTGTGCGGAGAGGACGCTAATTTCTACGCCTCCTTATGCTGCGGAGCCAAAGGGGGCATGCTGGCTTCCGCACACCTGCATACCGAGCGGTTCGTTCATATCTATAACCGCTTTCTCTCCGGCCACGTGAGCGAAGCCAAGCTGGAGTTCGACGAACTGCTGCCGCTCATCCGGCTGCTGTTCGCCGAGCCGAACCCCGCTCCGCTCAAATGGATTCTCGCGGAGCAGGGCCGTATCGCCAGCGGCGCGCTGCGCCTGCCGCTGACGCCCATCAGCGCGAAGCTGCAAGAGCAGCTTCAGCCTTATCTCTCCTCATGACTTACTCCCTCGTCATGAGGGCCTCTTGCGCCGCCGGATCGCGGCGCTGCTGCTTCGGGAGGACCCAGCACCGGTCCTCTCGTCTCAACACCTCCACGGGCGACTCGAAGAAGCTCGACAAATGCTGCTCGGTCAGCACCTCGCTCACCTGTCCGGAGGCGAAGACCTCGCCCCGGCGCAGCAGCAGAGCATGACGGAACATCGGCAAAATCTCCTCCGTATGGTGGGTCACATATAATAATGTCGGCGCATCAGGCGATTTCGCCAGCTGGTCGATCACCTCAAGAAGCGCCTCCCGTGAAAACAAATCCAGCCCATTGCACGGCTCATCCAAAATCAAAAGCTTCGGCGAGCTCATCAATGCGCGGGCGATTAATATTTTTTGCTTCTCCCCTTGGGAGCAGGTTTGATACTGGCGTCCTTTCAAATGGATACACCGCATTTGCTCCATCAAGGCGTTCGCGCGTTCCCAATCCTCTTCTCCCGGCTTTTCGTATAATCCGATGGTCGCATATTTGCCGCTGACGACAATTTGCTCTACCTTATCGGTTGCATACAGCTTTTCCTGCAAAGACAAGCTTACCCAGCCGATAGACATGCGAAGCTCTCTTAAATCAACAGTACCGTAAGGATGACCCAGCACGGACACCTTGCCCGAGGTTGGCCATATATAACCGTTAACGATGTTAAGCATCGTCGTCTTGCCGGAACCGTTCAATCCGAGAATAGCCCAGTGCTCTCCCGGGCGCACCTGCCAGTTAATATCGGTGAGCAGCTCGTTTTTTTCTCTGCGGTAAGTGATGTTTTGCAAATCAATGACATAATCCATTCGGTTCCTCTCCCCTCTTAATATCCGATCATCTGATGTTTAATAGCATACCATAAAAACTCCTTTTTCGGCTAGCCTTAAAACAAAAACGCCCCACCGCTAAAGGCAGAACGCACAAATAAAACACATAGTCCATCAGAACGCCCGGATGGCCCAGCTGGCGGAGCTTCGCGGTGATACGTACCGTGGTTGACGACATGTTATAATGTCCAAATGGCTGGCGCGAAGTGTGCCATACTGGGGATGAGGATACTCCCTCACTGCGTCCTGATCCTGCTCCACAAGGAAGGCCCGATATTTCTCTGCCAGCTGATGATACAGCTCCTGCATCGTATCCAAGCTGACTCCCTTTGCCTGCTTAATGGCTTCCATCATAGCGTCGAAGCTTTTGCCGGACACGGCGCCAAACCACGTCGTATCTACATGGTATATGAGCGAGCGCATCCGCTATAGAAGGAAAAACACTTTGCACTGCGGCACCATAAAGCTCCTCCGGCAGCTCCTTTAGATGGTTCAATATTTTCTCATTTGCTCATACGTGAAGTCATAAGCTGAATCCCAGCAGATTTCATCGTGATGTAAATGATAAGAGACGATCAGCTAAGCATACGGTATATCTCGATCAGATTACCGTCCGGGTCGCAAAAATGGGCAATACGCGCGTTCCACTGCATCCGGTCATGCGGTTCGGTCCTACAGGCGGCCCCCTTTGCCTTCAGCCGGTCTGCAGCCGCATCGACATCGTCAACCTCGAATTGCAGCAGAAATGGGGCCGGTCCTGCTTCTCCCCCGCGGGATTCCCCCGACATGCCTCCGAGCACATCGGCCATCATAGCTTTGGAAACAACCTCAATACGAGTCTCGCCGTTGTTGAACAGCGCGTACTCCATCTCTTCCATATACCAGCCTACCGGGAGTTCAAGCACATCCCTATAAAATGCGGCGCTAGTCTTGAAATCGTCCGCCAACAGACGGATTTGCAGCAGCTTCATTTCCATTCCTCCTAATTAGGGCAGCAGTCCCCGTTCATATCCATCCATTTATTTCGTTGGATTCACCTTGCTGACCCTATTCTATAGGAGGTTGACTGACAATTACGGTCAGTGATGTTACATGGACCGGTAATAATCGGCCAGCTGCGAAGCCAGCTCGACCAGCTTGTCCCTGAGAATCGCCGGCTCCTTAACCTGAATCGACCTGCCATAGGATAGCAGCAGATGGGGAAAATAGGTGGCTACCGCTCTCTCTTCCAAGCGGAAGTGCGCTTCGGTCGCCGACCTTTCCTCCAACACATGACCAAGATACCAGTGTGCGCATAAATCATTAATCGCTGATTCCCTGCCCGCAATGCGAATGGAAATCCGATTTTCCTCGTTATCCTTATCAGGCAAAAGCGTGCCTAAGAAAAAGTCTTTGGCGGAAAATGCATGCGGCCGCTCGAAACGGTCCGACGTCGGGGATACCTCCTGGATGCGATCTACGCGGAAGCTGCGAACATCCCGGCGCAAATGGCAAAATCCGACGATATACCATTTTCCCTTCCAATAAACAAGTCCGTACGGGTCTATTTGCCGCTGAAGCGGCAGCTGAGCAGTTCCCTTCAAATAGCTCATCTCGACGGTGCAGCCTCGCGCCACAGAAACCTCCAGCTCTTGAAGTAAGGCTTCATGGGAATCGTCCGCAGGGGCATGAATGACATCGAAGCCGACCAAATGCCGGTTGATCTCGTTTAGCTGCTCTTCATTCGTATACATTTTAAGCTTGCCGACCGCTCTCTGCAGCGCTTCGCCATAGGGATATCCGGCTTCCTGTGCGAAAACGGCCGCATGAATGAGAGCCTTCTGCTCCGTCATGTCAAAAAACAAAGGAGCCTCATTAAACTGGCTCAGCAGGCTGTATCCTCCGTTATGCCCCGAATCCGCAATAATCGGAACACCGCTGGCACACAGCGCGTCAATATACCGATACACTGTGCGGACATGAATTTCCAGCTCGTCTGCCAGCTGCTTGGCCGTTACCCGTTTACGATCCTTCAAGAGCCATAGGATTGCCAGCATATTATCTGCTTTGGACATCGTGTGCGACTGCCCCTTTCCTCGCGATTGCTTATAAGTGCTGGTTTCATTTTATTTCCACTTGGAAGCAGATTCAATCTCTTCCTGCTGCAGCCGCGCAAAGAAGCTTTGCACGAACTCCCGGAAGCTCCGGGCCGCCATCGAATGATAACGGTCCTTCTTCCAGGCTAAGCCTATCGGCCTGCGGCAGTCAGGTTCTTCAATTCTAAGCGGTACTACAGAGGTATGATCCCAGAATCTTAAGTTCAGCATAGTGCTGAATGAAATGCCAAGTCCCGCCTTTACCAGACTGCGAACGGACGCCGGCTCATCGATTTCGTAGGCGATATCCGGACGAATTCCCGCCTGTTGGAAATAAGCGTCGGTCAGATCGCGCAGGTTGTTGCCGCTCTTCAGGTTGATGAACGTTTCACCGGCCAGCTCGTCCAGTCTGACCGAGGCTCTCTCCGCTAGCGGATGCTCATGCGGCACCATTAGGATGATCTCGTCGTTCATCAGCGACAACCATTCGATGCCCGAATATTCAATAGGCATGGAAGCTATACACAGATCAAGCTCCCCGCTGTGCAGCTGCTCGATCATGGTCTGCAGCGAATGCTGGTGAACGCGGAATTTGACATGCGGATGCTCGGCGCCGAACGCCTTGAGCAAGTCACCTAATACTTGTGTTGACATGACCCCTAAGGAAATGTAGCCATGCTCCATCCCGCCAAGATCCCTAACCTCTCGCAGTCCATCGTGAATATTGGCCAGCGCCTGATCAATATGACGGAGAAAGACGCGTCCGAATGGATTTAACCTAATCTGGCGCCCTTGCCGGTCGAACAACGGAACCCCTACCTCACTTTCCAGACGGGCGATCGTTTGGCTTAAAGCGGGCTGAGCGATGGCAAGCTCTTTGGCTGCCCTGGTCATATGCTCATGCTTCGCCACCGCCTGAAAATATTTCAATTGAAGCAGCTCCACCCTAACCCTCCTCCTACCGCCTGAGATAGTGATAAACCGACCGAAATCAATTAATAAGTTCAAACTTATGAATTAATATGAAAATTAATATTTTTTTATATGAGCATTCAAGAGTAGTATAAACCATAGTGTCAAAAAAATCATGTCAGGCGGTCATAAAACGTATGAACGATAAAGTTACAATCCCAGTGTGGGCGCTCGGCAACTTTCTCGTCGTTATGAACACGACAATGTTCAACGTATCCCTTCCGGATATTATCGGGCAGCTCCATATTACGGCGGGGCAGGGCTCCTGGATCGTATCGGGCTATTCTATCGTCTTTGCCCTGTCGACTATCATTTTCAGCCGGTTATCGGATTTCATCCCCATTCGTAAGCTTTGGACGATCGGGATTTCGCTTCTCGTCATAGCTTCTGTCATCGGCCTGTTCGCCGATAGCTTCGGGCTTGTCTTGCTTGCCCGGCTGTTTCAGGCCAGCGGAGCCGGAGCAACGCCTGGGCTCGGCATGGTGCTTGCCAGCCGCTATGTGCCCTACGAACGTCGGGGAAGGGCCATCTCGATGATCGCTTCGGGAAGTGCACTGGCGTTCGGTCTGGGGCCGGTTATCGGAGGTGCTATTACGCAATATTTCGGTTGGCACGAGCTGTTTGCCGTCACCTGCCTGGTTATTCTGCTGGTCCCTATCTTATGGAGACTTATCCCCAAAGAAACGCTGGAAAGGGTTCGGTTCGATTACACCGGGGCGGCCTTGATCGTTATTACTTCGTCGGCTTTCTTAATTGCCGTCACTCAGCTGTCCGGCATCGTCCTTATCCTTAGCATCATTGCCCTAGGCTTAACGGTTTGGCATCTGCGAAGAGCGGAGAAGCCCTTCATTCCGCCGGTTTTATTCCAAAACGCGGCCTACCGCAAGCTGTTATGCATCGCATTCTTCGTCTTTGTTATGAACTTGTCGATGCTGTTTCTGATGCCGCTAATTTATTCCAAGGTATTCAGCATGGGGGCGGCATCGATCGGACTGATGATTTTCCCCGGCGCCTTCCTATCTGCATGCCTGTTGAAGCTGGTCGGCCGATGGATAGACCGGTACGGCAACTATAGGTTCATGATGGCAGGGCATGTGCTGCTCGGAATTTCCATCTTGATGATCTCGTTATGGGTGCATGCATCTGCGTTTGTGACCTTGGCAGCCTATCTTATTTTCTCACCGTCCCTATCCTCCGTTACCTCCGCTCTATCGAATGAAGTGTCACGGATCCTGCCGAAGCATCTGATAGGGTCGGGGATGGGACTAACCCAGCTGTCCCAATACCTGGGCGGGTCGTTCGCCGTCGCTGGTTGCGGAATATTTCTCGTATGGCAGAACAATACCACTCCCGCTGAAGCTTATCAGCATTTATATTTTATCTTGTTTATCATTCTCCTGATATCCCTAGGGATGCTGGTACTATACAAGAAATCGGGCAAAGCGGCCAAGCAAGCGGCTGCTGTCGCAAATGACAAGCAAGCCGTTCAAGGCTAAACGAAACAAATCGCATTGAGCGGAAAATGGCAAAAAACCGCACTACGGCATGGAGTAGAGACTATCGTCTCGCTTTTCCTTGCTATAGTACGGTTTTCTTTTTTCGAAGCAGCCTATATTTAGCCGCTCATCCGCTCGGCATATTCCGCGAAATGGGTTAATACGTTCTCCCACCGCAGCTTCATTTCTTCTCTCACCGCCAGGTCCGCTAATTTCTCCTGGTGAAAGCTGACCGTCGTCCTTCCGCCGCTTGCAGGCAATAAACGAATCTGAAGCGTAGACGGCTTCTCCCAGCCTCTCCTCTGCCAGGTCATTCGCAGCTGCTCATAAGGCTTAACGACTCTCATCTCTCCGAGCGTTCCGTCGTTGGCTGCATAACGCTGTCCGGGCTCCAGATTCAGCTTCTCCAAGTCACCCAGCCAAAGCTTCAACCCGGATGATGAGAGCAAATACTGCCAGGCTTGCTCCCGGGTCATCTTTAACGTTCTTCTGATGCCAATTTGAACACCTGCCGCCGCTGTCACTCCTACCGGCTTCGTCATTGTTCAGCCCTCCCGCTATCCATGTACTTCCTATTATAACCGAAAATAGTAGAAAGGTAATCTGCCGATAAAAACAAAAAAACCTTGATTTCTCAAGGTTTGTACCTTTAAGCGGGTGATGGGAATCGAACCCACGCTACCAGCTTGGAAGGCTGGAGTTCTACCATTGAACTACACCCGCAAAAACATATGGTCGGGATGACACGATTCGAACATGCGACCCCCTGGTCCCAAACCAGGTGCTCTACCAAGCTGAGCTACATCCCGTTAATTATGGTGCCGGTAGAGGGACTTGAACCCCCACGGTTTCCCTCACGATTTTGAGTCGCGCGCGTCTGCCAATTCCGCCATACCGGCTTGATACACGTGCCCTGAGAGATTCGAACTCCCGACCTTTTGATTCGTAGTCAAACGCTCTATCCAGCTGAGCTAAGGGCACATAAGGTTGATTAATGGAGCGGAAGACGGGAATCGAACCCGCGACCCTCGCCTTGGCAAGGCGATGCTCTACCGCTGAGCCACTTCCGCAAAACGATGCGCTCGAGAGGACTCGAACCTCCACGGGGGGTTAGCCCACACGGACCTGAACCGTGCGCGTCTGCCAATTCCGCCACGAACGCATGAATCTGAGCCATGTAGGACTCGAACCTACGACACCCTGATTAAAAGTCAGGTGCTCTACCAACTGAGCTAATGGCTCACGCAATGGCTCGGGACGGAATCGAACCGCCGACACGAGGATTTTCAGTCCTCTGCTCTACCGACTGAGCTACCGAGCCTTAAGATGTTTGAAGTTAGGGTAAAATGGCGGAGCCGACGGGATTCGAACCCGCGGTCTCCTGCGTGACAGGCAGGCATGTTAGGCCTCTACACCACGGCTCCACACTTATTTTGCAGCACACAGCTATCTGCATCCTGCAAGTGACGAGTAGAACGACCTCCCGGTCTTCCACCCCACAATGTCACGAACATAAATGGTGGAGGCTGACGGGATCGAACCGCCGACCCTCTGCTTGTAAGGCAGATGCTCTCCCAGCTGAGCTAAGCCTCCGCTATGTATGAACATTATGGGATCTGCACAAAGTAATCAAGTACTTTGCTTAGAATAATGACCCGTAGGGGATTCGAACCCCTGTTACCTCCGTGAAAGGGAGGTGTCTTAACCCCTTGACCAACGGGCCTTGAAGAAATGGCTCCCCGAACAGGACTCGAACCTGTGACAACTCGATTAACAGTCGAGTGCTCTACCAACTGAGCTATCAGGGAACGCTGGTGGGCCTTAGTGGACTCGAACCACCGACCTCACCCTTATCAGGGGTGCGCTCTAACCAGCTGAGCTAAAGGCCCTTACCCAGAAGAAAAAACCCACATGAGTGGGAATTCGCTTGGCGACGTTCTACTCTCCCAGGACCCTTCGGTCCAAGTACCATCGACGCTGGAAGGCTTAACGTTCGTGTTCGGTATGGGTACGCGTGGTTCCCTTCCGCCATCATCACCAAACTGGATTTTTCGAAGTGTTACCTCTTCGAAATCGCTGCGAGAAAATATCCGTCCTTAGAAAGGACCTGCAGCTCAAGGCTTATTCCTTGAAAACTAGATACGAAATGCATGCGTATTGTTGAGCAATTTGTGTTTCGGGGCCTGCGACGCTTACGCATCGCAGCTCTCTGACCATACTTCGTATGGCAGATAATTGGTTAAGCCCTCGACCGATTAGTATTCGTCAGCTCCACACGTTGCCGTGCTTCCACCCCGAACCTATCTA
>NZ_BAABJG010000018.1:0-133688 GCF_039543185.1 Paenibacillus vulneris
ACATTAACGCGGTGTCGTGATAAAAAAATGAGCATAAAGAATGGCTGTCGAGACTTTTTCGACAGCCTGACGGCAGAGCTAGGCTCTGCCGTTCCTTTATGTATACCCGCCGATTATTGCACCGACGCTTTTTTCTTCTTGTCGGCATGCTTTTGCGCCGCCAATTCCTTGTGCTTCGCTTTGATGGCTTGTCCAAGCTCCTTTGCCGTCTTACCGGCAGGGTCGATTCCAAGCTTTCCTGCTTCATGCTGCAGCTTCTCTAGCAGCGCTTGACGCTTTTGCTCCCTGTTTTGCTTTTGTTTCTCGTGGATTTCCGCCGACAGCTCCTTGGCCGATTTTTGCCCCGGCTCAATTCCAAGCTTGGCCGCTTCCTCCTGGAGCTTCTTTAACCGCTCCTCCTGCTTCTGCTTTGCCAGCTCGGCAGCTTTTTGCTTGATTAGCTCCTGTACTTCCTTGTCCGTCTTGCCCTCCGTGCTGATACCAAGCTTCTCCGCCTTGGCTGCAATCAGCTGCTTCCACTCTTCTGCCGAAAGCTTTTTCTTCGTATGAGCGCTCTTTTGGACACTGTCTGCTGAAGGCTGTACAGCCTGTGTCTCCGCCGATTCAGCCGCACTCGCCAATCCGCAGCTCAGCAGTAAGCTCCCTGCAATACTGATCGCCGCTATTTTTCTCATGAACATTGTTATTCCCTCCGCCTGCTTCTAATTGGATGAAATCCAGGTGACGGGACCATTGTAACGAGAAATTATGACATATTTATGAAGAAGAGCGGATCATTCAGCCGGCATACGGCAAAATTAACGTATGCTCCCCGCAGCCGAGACCATTCCTTCTCTAACCAGCTGCAGCATCGCCTCTTTTCTATCCGGAGGGCAGGCTATGATACAAGGCTCCGGCTTCATGCCATGGAACGGTTGACCGTCAAAGTCCATGACAAGCCCGCCTGCTTCGCGAACCAGCAGCAGCCCGGAATACAAATCGTCCCCCTCCGATTGATACAGGACAACGCCGTCGATTTGACCGCGTGCCAGCATCGCCCACTGCAGGGTAGGCGCCCAGAGCCGCAGCATTCGTTTCGTATGGGACTCTATATGTCCCCTTAAACGGAGGGCAGGCTCATCCCGCTGCACCTGATGGCCTTGAATCCAGCCGACGGTCAGCCGTTTGGGCTCCGGCTTCCATGGCATTCGAAGCTCTTCTGCATTGCAGGTCGCTCCCGATCCCTGCTTGGCAATGTAGACCTTATCCTGCATCGTGTCATATATAACTCCAAGCACCGGTACGGATCGATGAATCAATGTAATAGACACGCCAAACAAAGGCAGTCCTATGGCGAAATTATTCGTACCGTCCAGCGGATCGACCATCCAGAGCCAATCTCCTTCGCTCCCGGACAAACCCGCTTCTTCGCTATGTATTTGATGATCCGGGAATACGGTTCTAATGCTGTGCAAAATAATTTGTTCCGCCAATAAGTCGGCTTCCGTCAGCAAATCCCCGTTATCGTCCTTCTCCTCGACCGTAAAGCCCTGCTGGAAAAGGTTTCTTGCGACCGCTCCCGCCGCTTTCGCGGCTTGAACCGCAATCTCCTCCGCTAGTGTAATAACAGACTCCATTCACAACCGTCCTCCCTCCGGATTAGCATGCTTTCTTGTCTAGACTCGTCCCCACTCGGCATGGGAATCTCTGGGATCCGACATCTCCTTCAGCGAAATACGCGCACCGAGCGAGCTAAATAACCCGATGGCGTCCTCATAGCCTCGTTCAATGTGCTCGATGCCGGTAATGTTCGTGCTTCCTTCCGCAGCCAATCCCGCTAAGATGAGGCAGGTTCCGGCACGTACATCCGTGGCATGCACCCAATCCCCCTTCAATGGGACGCCGCCTCGAATATAGGCGCTTTCCTTACGGATCGACACGTCCGCGCCCATTCGTTTCAGCTGCATAATATGATTAAATCGTTGAGTGAACACTCTTTCCGTAATGATGCTTTTTCCTGGCGCCTGCGTCAGCAAAGCGGTCAATGGCTGCTGAAGATCGGTTGCAAACGCTGGATACATGCCGGTCCTCACGCGCGTGGCGCGCAGCCGCCCGTAGGAATGGGCCGTTACGCTTTGGTCCCTGATCTCAAGCTCCATTCCGATTTCCTTCAGCTTGGAAAGACAAGCCCCCATATGCTCGGGGATTACATTGTTCACGGTTATGCTTCCGCCCCGCATCCCTGCCGCCATCAGAAACGAGCCTGCAATGAGACGATCCGGGATAACCGAATATTTTCCTCCGCCCAAATAAGGCACACCTTCGATGCGGATCTGATCTGTGCCTGCTCCGACAATTCTCGCTCCCAGCTGGTTCAGGAAATTGGCGGTATCGACGACCTCCGGATCCATTGCCGCATTGAACAGACGGGTGCGGCCTTCGGCGCGAACCGCCGCCAGCATGCAATTAATCGTAGCCCCGGAGGTGATCATATCGAAATAAATGTCGGCCCCATGAAGCTTCTTCGCTTCCACGACATAATGATCATCATAAGTCGTAATATGCGCCCCCATGGCTCTCAGTCCCTTGAGATGCTGATCGATCGGCCTGGAGACAAAATCATCGCCGCCAGGGAAGCCTACCGTCACCTTGCCGAACTTGGCCAGGAGCGACCCTACAAAATAATACGATGCCCGATATGCGGATGATTTGCCGGGATCGATAAAGGCGCTGTGAATAAAACGGGGATCGATATGCATCTCTCCGTTGGACTGACGCTCAATCTTGAGGCCGATATCCTTGCCGATTTGGCGAATGGTCTTAAAGTCATTGTTATTGGGTATCCCCTCAAGCACGACTGCGGCATCCGCCAAGCAGGTTGCGGCGAGTAAAGCCTGAGAGCTGTTCTTGGAGCCTTGAATCGTTACCGAGCCATGAAGCGGTCCCGACGTTTGCACTTGAATATATCTCACAGTCGTTCCTTCTTTCCTTATACGATGCTCGCGGATAGCAGGCAGAGGATTGCGGATCAATCCTTCTCCAGAACATAGCCGCTTCCGCGGACGGCACTGATGGTAAAAGTGTCTTTTCCGTATTTTTTGCGAATCCGGTAGATCAAAGCATTCAATTCATCCATGCTGACATCCGGAACGCCGTCGGCGCCGGACGTCCTCTCCGGCCATACCGTCTTCTTGATTTCGTCGAACGGGACGAGCTGATTGGCCCGGTCATAGAGCAGCTTGATTAGGCCGTATTCTTTCTCCGACATGACGATGCGCTGTCCTTCCACCGTACATTCCCGCTTCTCCCAGTTGATCGAAAAGCCCAGCTCCTGAAAGTTAAATTGCTGAGTATAGCTAATGGGCTCGAACTCTAACGTTTGATCGGCGAACAAGTAGGAGAAGTGAATGACAACCATCCCTTTGGCAAGCTTGATAATATCGAAGGATTGCAGGGGATGCGGGGTATGGGGCTCAATACGCACTCCGTTGACTTCTGTGCCGTGCCTGCTGCCCATATCGTACAGAACCGCTTTCTCCCCTTCCTTACGAATCATCAAATGCTTACGTGAAATAAAGGCAGTAGAAAAAGAGAGGTCCGGAACCTCATCATTGGACGCACGGCCGACAACCCATTCATCCGCGCTTAAGTTGATGCAGGTTCCTGCCCGGTGGGGCTCCCCCCGGATAATATAAAGACAAGCGTAAGTGTCCAGCTTGATTCCCTCCGATGCCATGCTGTCAATCTAGCAATACTTGATAATGTCTATTATTATTCGATGATACCCATTATAGTAGGGAGCTTCATAGGGAACCATCGAAGTACCCGCAATGATGCGTACTATGTCATTGTACCTTATTTTCAATTCTTATGGTAATCCTCGCATACTGACAAATCCCTTATGTTTTGCTGATATGTTAGATTTACCAGAAAGCAAACAGAAAGATGGGTCCCTCCTCAAAGTCGGGCGATTCTGTTTTGTAGACTCCGGTTTTTGCGGGGGGACACGAAATTTATGAAGCACTATAAGGGTTCTAAAAAAGCCCCATAACTCCCGCTGATAACGGAAGCCTGGGGCTACATTGACTGTTTGCTTAAATAGAACACTCTATTAGGAAATAACTGTTAATCCGATTAGATCCCAAACCGGCTTCAGCTTATGCTATGGATGTGGGTGCCCCAAAGGGCGATTGGTATCCGCTGATTGCGCTCAGAATGCGGACCGTCTCTTCATCGCTCATGGAACCGTAACGCTCGACCGCATCGACAATTTTAGGGAATAAGTGGATGTCTCCGGCGCTGGCGAAGCCGGCAACCCCTTGGAACGACAATACAAAATGGACACAGGCATCGATAATTTCCTGGCGGTCGAACGGCTCGTACCACGTTGCATAATTGCGCTCCTGCTGTTCGCCCCAAGGCCCCTTCGCAATAGCCTTGATCACCCTCACCGCTGTGTTCTGCCTTCCGGCCTCCTCCAGCAGTGCATCAAACGCCGTGCGGTACTCCGGAAGGGAATACAGATAATAATTTAACGGCAGCAGCACCGTATCGAATGGAAATCGGTTAAGCGCCTCCAGATGGGTTGACGGAGCCAAATGCCCATGGCCTGTAATGCCGATAGCCCTCACGACACCTTCCTCCTTGGCCTCAAGCAGCGCTTCCAGCGCACCACCCTTCGCTGTGCACTTATTCAGCTCCTCGATCGTTCCAACCGCATGCAGCTGCAGCAAATCGAGATGATCGGTTTGGAGCCGTTCCAGGGAACGATAAATTTGTGCTTTCGCTTGTTCTTTCTTTCGTTCCCCGGTTTTGGTCGCCAGAAAAATATCGCTGCGGATTTTGGGCATCCACGGCCCCATTCTAAGCTCCGCATCACCGTAGCTGGCAGCGGTATCAAAATGGTTGATACTGTGCTGCAAAGCGAACGAGATCGATTCATCTGCTTCACCCTGCGTCACATTGCCCAAGCTTGCTGCCCCAAACATCACGACGGAGCTCTGGTGTCCCAATCGGCCGACTTGACGAGTCAACATATCTTTAAGCCTCCTCTTCATTAATTTTATTTCCTTGATCACTAACCTTTATCTAGGATCGCTGAGCGCCTAATGCATTTCGCATACTAAGAATATATTTCGCCGTATCGAGCGGATTGACTCCCCGGCGCGGTCTTGTGATCTCCGTACCCGCCGGACATTCTCTATAGCCGTCAAAGCGTGTCGTGAAGGTTCCCCTGCCGCCTGTTAACGTACTTAGCTTAACAGGAAAATCAAGCGATGTAGCTGCCGGAATCGTGCCTTCTACCGTAAACCGCTCGCCATGAATGACCGGATAGTCGAATACGGCACGCATCAGTACGAGCTCGTGCATAATTTTGCCGTTCGCTTCCTCCGGTGCGGTAATTCGAAAATGCAGATACGGCTCCATCAGGGTTGTCCCCGTGTTAGCCAAACCATCCATGATCCCCATCGGGGCCGCTAGTACGAAATCAAGCGGATGCGTATGCCAGACGTGATGTTCTCCATCGACCAGCGTCACTTTCAGATCGGTTACCTCCCACCCCCGAAGTCCCTGCTGCAGCGCTTCCGGAACTCTCCGGGCCACCTCGTTCTGGTAGCCGGGCAGCAGCCTCTCCGGCTTCACCATCGACCGGTACGCAAGCCCGCTTCCTCTCGGTCCAGGCTCGATGTGAAACTTCAATATAGCCCAGCAAGGCTTAGGCATGGTATAAGCGACGAAGCCGAAGCCGGAGCGCGACGGCGTTTCCTTGTATATGATGGTCGGCTGTCCGAAAGCCGCCTGCAAACCGAATCGGGTCTGCAAGGCATGAGTCAGCACCTCCAGCTGGATCGGGCCCATAATTTTGATATGCAGCTCCCGTTCCTCCTGATGCCATTGCAGGTCCAGCAGCGGGTCCTCGTCGGAAAGCTCCTGCAAAGCAGCTACAAGCTGAGGATAGTCCGATAATTGAACAGGACTTACCTGCACCGTCAGCAGCGGCGTAGTGAGCCTGTGGGCCGGAGGAACAGCGCCGGGATCCCCAATGACATCCCCGATCCGGACACGGCTTAGCCCGCATACGCCCGCAATGTCCCCGGCTTCGAGAATCCCTACATCCTCATGATGCCCTGCATGAACTTTGCGGATTTGGGTTACCTTCTCGTCCATCTCTTGGGTCGTATTGCGAACAACGTCCCGATTTTGAATACGTCCCCCGTACAAACGGACCATCGCAATTTTTCCCATCGCCTTATCCCGTTCCAGACGGAATACGACTCCCGAGAGCGGATTCTCCGGTTTCCCCGCAGGCGGGGGCAAGTAGTCGACAATGGCATTCATCAGCTCCCGTATGCCTAACCCTTTGCTGGCCGCACCGAACAGAACCGGATAAACAACCGCTTGGCGGGTAAGACCGGTTAATCGCTCGAATAATACCGATTCCGGCACCGCTTCTCCGCTAATATAGGAATGCAGCAGCGACTCGTCGTGTTCGGCCAATCGCTCCAGCACGCCTTCAAAAAGCTCCTGCATCGCCTTCCTTCGATGAGGCTCTTCGGTTTCTAGACCTTCCTTCAGTCCCCGTACGCCATGAAAGGACTCCTCGACTCCATCGTACAGCTGTACGGGAATAAGATCCGGCGATAAATATTGGTTCATTTCTTTCAAGACGCGTTGTGCGTCGGCGCCAATTCGATCCATTTTATTGATCAGGATTATCGTCGGGATTCGCAGCGTGCGAAGCGCATTCCACAGCGTTTCCGTATGGGCTTGAACGCCCTCGACCGCCGAAACGATAAGAATGGCACCGTCCAGCACCCGCAGCGACCGCTCCACCTCCGATGAAAAATCGACGTGTCCCGGAGTATCGATCAAATTCACCGTGCATCCGTTCCATTGAAATACGGTGGTCGCTGCACGAACGGATATGCCCCGTTCCCGTTCCACATCCAGCCAGTCGGTTTGAGCCGTTCCGGCGTCTACCCTGCCAAGGGAACGAATCCGTCCGCTCTCGAACAGCATATGTTCGGTCGTTGTTGTCTTCCCGGCGTCGACGTGAGCAACAATGCCGATATTTCTAATGCCAATTGAATTAGGTAAGCTCATGCTGCCGCTTCTTTAAGCGGTTCACCTCATCTTTCTTCGCTTCGGTCTGTAGCCGGAGGAGGAGCCACGGACAACGCTGATATCTCCTCCCGCCATTCCTGTGTCATCGGGATATTCAGTGCTGCCAGCGACGGCTCCAGCTGCTCCACATTCCGCGCTCCGATGATGGGAGCCGTAACGGCGGGATGGCTCATAACCCATGCTACAGCCAACGACGCCGGATGCACGTCATGCTCCAGCGCATAATCCGTAAACTTATCGGCAATAGCATAATAAACTTCATCCCGGTAACGCTCGGTATAATTTTTCTGATCGACCAAGCGCCCTTGGGCGGGCTTCCTGTCCTTCCCGTATTTTCCTGTCAGCAATCCCCCGCCAAGAGGGCTGTATGAAATGACGCCGATTTGCTCCGAAGCGGCCAATGGCAGAATTTCAACCTCCGCCTGGCGCTTGGCCAGGTTATACATCGGCTGGATGCATTCGAACCGGGCAAGCCCCTCTTTCGCTGAAATCCCCTGTGCCTTCGCTATCTGCCAGGCCGCCCAGTTGCTGACAGCGGGATATAGGATTTTCCCCTGCCTTTGAAGGTCGTCCAGCGCCCGCAGCGTCTCCTCCATCGGGGTCTTGGGATCAAAGTGATGAACAAAATATAAATCGAGCCGGTCCGTACCAAGCCGCTTCAAGCTTTGCTCCACCGCAAGCATAATATGACGGCGAGACAGTCCTTTGGCATTCACATCCTGTCCCATCGCGAAGTTCACTTTGGACGTCAGCACAATCTCATCACGGCAATCTGCGATGCATCTTCCCAATATTTCTTCCGATAGCCCCCGGTTATACACGTTGGCCGTATCGAAGAAATTAATGCCTGCTTCTCTGCAGCGGCGAAACATGGCCCTGGACTCTTCTTCATCCGCCGGACCCCCGAATGACATCGTACCGAAGCAAAGGCTGGATACTTGAATTCCTGTTTTTCCTAATGTCCGATATTCCATTCTTCCTACCTCCTGGTTATTTGATCATTGCTCAATCTCACTCTGATGCCCTCTCATTTGCGGCGAGCCAGGCATCAGCTGCATAAATTCGATCCGGTTTCCGTCCGGGTCTCTTGCCCAGCATTGGTAGTTCGTATCCTTCCCTTGCTTGGGCTCAACGTCCAAAGGGATCCCGTGCTTTTTTAAATGACCGGCAATCACATCAATATTCTCTACTTCCAAACAAAGATGATTAAATCCAATAGGCCGATGAACGGGCTCCGGCTTGTTCAAGCCGCCGTAAAACAGCTCAAGAAACTGCCCCTCACACACCCGCAAGTAAACGATCCAAGGCTTGTCCTCTGCATCATGCAGCTCAAAGGCTTTGGCAAAGCCAAGCACATCGCAATAAAAATGAAGCGATTTCACCATATCCTCCACCGTAAGCGCCAAATGTCCGATCCGTTTGATTAGCATCCTTACTACCTCCCGTTATCTGAATCCGTCTCCTGCAGGTGTTGTATGAAACTATGGCTGCCTCTTATCATCATATAAAATATTTCGAAGAAATATAAGGACTGACGATGACTTCATTTAGTTACTTCAAGGTAAGGATGCCTGGCGCTATCTGCTTGCTTCCTCCGCAGCAGGTTAAAACAAAAAACCCGGTCATTGACCGGGCTGCTTCACTTATCGTTTCCCTTTTATCGGGTATGCCGTTTTTCGGCCTCTTCTCGGCCTGACGCTTGCTGTTGAAGCCTTCGCGCCGCCGAATGAGCTGATCAATTTAAAAATCGGGCCCATTTGTTGAAACAGCTTGAACATTTGCTGCGCCTTGGTCATCATCGATATGATGCCGTCAATGCCTCCAAAGCCGCTCAAAAAAGATCCTAAGCCTCTTGTATTTCCGGCTTCTGCGGCAGCCGTTTCCTGGGCTGCAGGCAGGGCGCCGGCAGCTCCGCCTCCTCCATCAAAAAAGCCGTTGATGCCTGCTGATCTTGAAGACATAATGTCACTGTCGGTAAACGTATCTCTAGATATGCTGTTTCTTGCTGGTCTGGTCCTCGATGATGGTGCTTTGCGAGGGCTCGCCGTTCTCTTCGGTCCGCGGGCCGACGTCCTTGCCGAAGGTTTGGAGGCATGCATAGATGGCCTCGTCGTTCTGGACACCATGGTCTTTTTCATACGAATCCCTTTCCTTTGCAGTATCCTCATTTTGTACGGGAGTGGAATGCCGCCTGATACTCTCCCACTTGGTTCTGTACTGTACACTATGCGGTAATGGCCGCGATAGCTTGGGTACATGAACCGCCTGCCGATAATTGTGTGTCTGTCCATCGAATGAGGAAGGAGCAATAACTGTTCTGCATCTCCTTGTCAAAGCCTTAACGCTTGAGCAAGGGCGGGGAACTGGATATGGAAGGATTCGCTTGAAATACCTCTTGTTCAAAGGTACATGCTCCCTGAGGTCAAAAAAAGATAACCGGAATTCCGGCGATCTCTCAATGTCTCTCCAGAGGATAGAAGCCGCTAGCTCTGCGAAGGAACGGTAACCCAGCCCTGGTAGATAGAATAATAGAACATGAATGTGGAGATGGCTCCCAAAACCAGCATAAGGAAGCCGAGCTTTGTTCTTTTCTGGAAAAACAACACGACCGCACCGCTAAAAAAGGACCCCATAATTAAAATAAACAAGATGAACAATACTATCATTCCTGCGAATCTCCTTTTTCGAACCGTTTCTCATTTCTTGCATCAACCCTACTTTACCATTTTTTTCGCTAAAAGCCAAAAAAGCCAGGATACATAAGCTTTCCCTGCATCCTAGACTCGGTTATCCTGAATAAGCTTAAACAGTCCGGAACGCTGCTCCGAACGGTTCTCCTCCACATGCAGGCCCCACAGCTGGTTATTGAAGACTCTCAGCCATGCTTACCAGCTGCTTGTCGTCAATATCTCTTCCCGAGATACTGGTATAGGTATCTCCTTCCAGCCAATCGAGCCGGGAATAATTGTCCTTCGTTTTGACGAGAAGCGCCTTGCTGCCTCTTAAAAAGATCTCCTCCATGCTCTCGGGCAGCGTAACGCCTGTAGACAGCGCACTGCGGGGAGCCAGCTTATTGTACAAAACCCTCAGCAAATAGTTCTCTTCATTGGTATATACCAAAACAATGTTCCTGGATTTGGTTTCCTGCCCGCTCAAGAATACCAAAGCCTCTTCAAAACGGTAGCCATCCGGCAATATCTGCGGAATCCCCAGCTGAAAATCCGCATACTGCCGCGCCTCCTCAGCTGTCACCTTCAAAGGCTGTAGAATGCCGCTAACGGGCTGCGTTAGCTCCGATCCATCCGATTCTTTATTCGGCGGTGCAGCGACTTTGGCTGATTTTTGCGCCGGAGTCGTCGTACCAAACGCAAAGCCGCCAATGATCAAAATGACCGCAAACGAGCATACGGACAGCATCAGCCTGAAACGTCTGCGGCGCAGCACCTTCCTTTGGAGAACAGGTGCTATATCGTTCCATGCCTCCATCAGCTGTTCCGCTTGAACTCCGGCATCAGACTTACAGCCAGCAGCCGTTTGATGCTTCAAGACCGCTCCTTCAATCATTCGCATTAAATGCTCTTTGATCTGAATTTCATTCTTGTCTGCAAACCGTCTTGACGCCGCCTGCAGAAAGACCGCCTTGACGACAAGCCTCGCGTTCGTCTCGTTCAGCCCCAAGAGCAGACCCGATGCAGCAGCCAGTCGGACATACTCCTCGAACAAAGCGTACTGGACGGAAGACTTGAGAGCAGTGATATCCTCCTTAAATAACAGCAGCCATCCCGTATTCATAAGACCTCCCCAAAGCTTATTCGCTCAAATTCATGCCATCGATAATCCGGTTCAGCACGCCTGCCTCGAGCGCGCCCTTAACAATGACATTGATTTCCCCAACATTAAGCTCCAGCTCATTGACAGCTGCAGCGGGTTTTGTTAATTCCCGTTTGCCGTCCGGCAAATCCGCATGATCACTATAGGAGCGTTTACGGACCAGGATCGAGAGCTGCTCAGGCACGTTCTCCTTAACATAGACCAGCTTGGCAGCGCTGGCCTTGGGCTGGCCGATGGTTATATGGATCGTGACCTCTTGTAATGTATAGCCATCGGGAATATATTTCGGCTCAGGCAGCGCGAACTGCGTCCTGGCGGCCGCTTCCTCCATCGTCACCTTTTCCCGCCGAAAGGCGTTTTCTTCCGGCAAATCCCGATTATCCTTCACTGGTTGAACAGGAAGCTCGTCATCTGGCGGCGGAGGAGCCGTCTTGGCTCCGGCTGTTGATTGGTCCGTACTAGCCACGTTCAGGCTCACCGAGCCGCCTTTTACTTTATAGACCATCTCAAACATCGGACGAAATGCTTCCGTAGGCTGCAGGGATTGAAATAAAAAGGTGCCCAAACCTAAAGATGCAGCGGCAAGCCCGCTCCATTTGGCTGCGCGAAGAAATCGGACCCTCTGCCGTTCCTTGCGAAGCTTGGAGCGAATTCGCTGCCACGAGGAATCGGCGTCAGGCACAGCAATCTCGTCAAGCTCACTCCTGCGGACAGCTTCTTCAAACATACGATCAAATTCAGCCTCAAAATCGGATCTGTTCAAGGCTCGTTCACCTTCCAATCACGCTGCAGTTTTTTCTTGATAGCTTCCCTGGAGCGGTGCAGCGTTTGACGGATCTTCTCCTCCGTGACGCCTAACCGATCCGCCATTTCCTTGTAGGATAAACATTCGGTCCAACGCATTTGGATCACCTGACGATAAATCGGCTTTAGCTGATGAATATAATAAATGATAGCCTCCTCGAGCAGCTTGGCCTCCACTTCGGATTCGGTAGAGAAAGCCGGATGATGCGGCAGAGGAACGGCATTTTCAATATAGACGTCATCAGAAAGAAGTTCGTCACGCCTTTTTTTATTTTTTCTTAAATAACTTATGGTTGCGTTGCGGGCAACAGCCCGAATCCAGGCGTGAAGCCGGACTTCTTCAATATCATGGGGGCTTTTTCGAATAATGGTCAAAAAGGTATCCTGAATAATATCTTCCGTAGTCGGATGATCCTTCACAATATAGAGGATTAACGGGTAGACGAGCCTGTAAAACTCTTTATATACTTGCTCCTGCAGCATCGGGTCAATAGACCTGATATCGCCGGTCAATAGCAACAATATCGATTTTGACATGATTCCTCCGAAATAAGTACGGTTTACAATTCTGCTCCATCATATAATGCATCGATGGTGAATTGCAGTACTTTTTCAAACTTTTTCCATATCCGAAATCGATCCGTTCACAATTCGGACAAAATTTTCCATATTACCAACTCAATGAAAATTCCACTTTTATGTATAATCATGCACGACTCCCTGCAAAAAAGGCTGCCGAGATGATCTCAACAGCCTGATACAGCAGGAACAACACACTTCCTAACATGGAGCTATGCTTGAACGGCTTGCCGCAAAGAGATTTTGCCTTAGGAGAACAAAGACGCCTCCGCGTGCACCTTTCATTTTATTCCCCTGTTTCATCAAACCATTTGGCGTAAGCGCCGTAGCCTTCCTTCTCCAGCTGATCCTTCGGTATAAACCGAAGCGCGGCGGAATTGATGCAGTAGCGCAGTCCCCCCGCTTCCTTCGGCCCATCCGTAAATACGTGGCCCAAATGGGAGTCGGCCTCCCGGCTCCGAACTTCGGTACGAATCATAAAATGGCTGTAGTCCTGCTTTTCCTTAACGTTAGCTGATATCAGCGGTTTGGTAAAGCTCGGCCAGCCGCAGCCGGAATCGAACTTATCCCTGGAGCTGAACAGAGGCTCTCCCGATACGATATCTACATAAATTCCTTCTTCGTGATGGTCCCAGAACTCGTTTTGAAACGGGGGCTCGGTGGCGTTGTTTTGTGTGACCTCGTATTGCAGCGGGGTCAATTGGCCTTTGCGCTCCTCTTTATCCCGGGTCGTGTTCCAATGCTGTTCGATAAAAGCATCCCGCCCCGAGCCTTTTCTGTACATTTTGTAGCGAAGCGGATTTTTCACATAGTAATCCTGATGATATTCCTCCGCCTCGTAAAATTCAGTGGCAGGCACAATCTCCGTCACAACCGGACGATCAAACCGGCCGCTCTGTTCGAGTGCAGCCTTCGATGCTTCCGCCTTCTGCCGCTGCTCCTCGGTATGGTAGAAAATGGCTGTACGGTAAGACGGCCCTCTATCATGGAACTGGCCGCCGGTATCGGTCGGATCGATCTGGCGCCAGAACGTATCCAGCAGCTTTTCATATGGAAATATTCGCGGGTCAAACGTAATTTGAACCGCTTCAGCATGCCCTGTCGTCTCGGAGCATACCTCCTGGTAGGTCGGGTTCGGTTTATGTCCCCCCGTATACCCTGACACAACCTTCACGATGCCCGGCAGCTGGTCGAAAGGGGTGACCATGCACCAGAAGCATCCTCCCGCAAATGTAGCCAATTCCAGCCCGCTTTCCTGATTTGTATTGGTTTCCACAGCTACTCACTCCTCTGTCTTAGGTACTTATCCATATACATACCATCATACCAAGAATTCGGCAAGCAACCAAATAAAATGCCGGCGCCTTTTACAAAGGTGCAGGATCAGCTTCCTGACGGTCCAAATGAAGACGGATCAGCATTCCTGCTTGGACAAGTCCGGCCCCAAACCCGTATAAAAGGGCGTTGTCCCCATTATGCACCCTGCCTTCTCTGAGTCCCAAATCCAGCGCAAGCGGGATAGTAGCTGCCGATGTATTGCCGAAATGCACCAGACTGTACAACGCTTTCTCCATAGGAATACCGCTCCGTTCGCAGAGAGGCTCTATCATTCTCAGGTTCGCGCTGTGAGGGATGAACCAATCGACCTGTTCCAAATCCATATGCGCCTTCCGGAGCACTTCCTTCATTCCATCCGGCACCGTCCTTACAACCCATTTGAATACTTCCCTGCCGTTCTGAACTAGCAGCTGCTTATCGATTAATTCAATCCCGTTCCACTGGTTAGCAATCCGGGTTTGATAAATATGTGTGCCGCCGCTGCCGTCCGTAGACAAATGGGCAGACAGGAAGCTGGACGGAAGGTCTCCATCCTCCCGTTCCACGAGCACGGCACCTGCACCGTCCCCGAACAATACGCATGTCGTCCGGTCTGTGTAATCCGTAATTTTAGTCAGCGTCTCCGCTCCTATGACCAATATTTTGCGATGCAATCCCGATGCGATCAGTCCGTTCGCCATATGTAGACCGTAGACGAATCCGGCGCAGGCGGCACTAACATCGATAGCCCCAGTGGAAGCCGAAATGCCAAGACGGTCCTGCAAAATCGAAGCGGTGCTCGGAAAAGGAAAATCGGGAGTGCTGGTAGCCACGATAATAAAATCGACGTCGGATACGGACTTTCCGTACCGGTGCATCATATCTTTTACGGCAGCCTCGCACAAATCGCTTGTATATTGTTTGGGTTCACTGATTCTTCGCTCACGGATGCCTGTACGCTGAACGATCCATTCATCGCTGGTCTCCACCATGCCCTCCAAATCGTGATTCGTCAATCGTTTTTCAGGCACGTAGGTGCCAATTGCGGTTATTCTGGCTTTTTGGATTTCCACAGCCCATCATCCTTTTTATTATCAAGTATTAGTACCTAGTACTAATTTAAATATAACCTCCGCCACCTAATGTGTCAATGGACAATAACTTATGGAATGAAGCGGTAACCCGAGGAGCAAATTAAGGAAGATTCAAGTTCAATTGATTTTATAAGGAGGGGACATCTATTGAGATGGTTGGGTCTGATTGCCATCGTGTGGTTCGGAATATCCGGTCTCCTGCCTGCAGCGGATGCGTCACCGGAAACTCCCGTAAAAGCGGCGTTTATTCGAGGCGGCAATCTATGGGTAAAGGAAGGGGATACCGAGAAGCAGCTGACAAGAGACGGCGGGGCCTCCCATCCGAGATGGTCTTATAACGGGCAATGGATCGCCTATATGAAGGCATCCGGAGAACAAAACAACGAAATATGGCTCTATCACATCAACACCGGTCGTCATGAGCAAGCTTATGGAGGCCGCGGAAGCAACCTCCAGTGGTCGCCAACTTCTAATATTCTGGCCTTTCAGGATGAACTGATTTTGAATATTACCGACGCCGAGAAGGTAACCGGCAATCGCTTCGACAATGTTGCACTTGGGGTCAATAATTACTCTTGGCTGCCGGATGGAACAGGCTTCCTGGCTTCTTCTACCGCGGCTCGTCTGCCGGACGGCTGGACCCGGCCTATTCTGTACAAAATACCGGTCGACGCCAAGCTCGACGAAAAGAAGATCAAGCCCTTTTTCACCATCCCTTCTCAACTGACCCAAGGGAACGTCACGGTGCTCTCTATCGGCACAACCCTCTTCAAGTGGTCCTACGATCGGAAATGGATTGCTTTCGTCGTTCATCCTACGGCTTCGTGGTCGGCGGACAGCGACATGCTCTGCCTGCTTTCTTCCAATGGCAAAATATTTCTTCCCCTCGATGAAATGCTGGCGAATACCGGCTGGTTTCAGTGGGCTCCCGTCAAAACACGGCTGGCCTATATTCAAGGCGGAGGAAGAATGGCATTGGAGAATAAGCATTTGAAAATCAAGGTGCTCCCTGCCTTGCACTCTCCGACGTTAACACCTGAAGGCTTTGCCGACGGCAATTTTGCATGGCTGAATGAGGATACGATAGTGGTATCCCGTGCTACAGAGAGCAAATGGTCGACCGATCCTGCGGCACGTCCGGTCCCCGTCCTGGTTCGTTTAATGCTTCAGAGCGCCGTGCAGCGTCCTATTACCGCGCCTCCTGCCGGGTTCGGAGACTATTCGCCTGCCTATATTCCTGCAGCGAACAAGCTCGGATGGGTCCGTTCTGACCGTAACCTGGCATCCGTCATGCTGGGACAGCCGGACGGGTCTGGGGCAATTACATGGATCAGCTCCATTGATCTAGGCTCCAACTATTACGAGCAATGGGACTGGAGTGAGGTTCTAAGCTGGTACATAGCCGGTTTTCAAAACTAATTAGGTGACTGCTACCCCTGCCTTTCAAGTGAAATATGGATGACGGCCGTGGAATCTGAGGTATTGATGTAGGAATGGCTGTAATCGCCGCGAAAGCGAATGGAGTCGTACAGCCCCATCTCATAAGACGTATCGCATACATTGATCCGGACCGAGCCCGACATGACGGTCGCTGTCTCAATGAGACCGGCCGGATGGTACTCGGAGGAATAGGAGCTGTCAGGCTGCAAAAATACACGGTAGCTGTCGGCTAATCCATTCGAGGAACGAGTAAAAATCGGCTCCACCCGAAAAGGGCCGTCTGTAAAATGAATGCCTTCCCCCGAGCGTGACAGTTGAACGAATGTCTCATTCTCGAATAAAGAGGACATGGGAATGGATAATCCGTCGGCAATACGCCAAATGACAGCCAAGCTCGGATTCGTCTCCCCCCGCTCTATCTTCCCCAGTGTCAGTTTGCTGACGCCGGTGAGATCCGCAAGATCATCGAGGCTCAGCTTCCGCTCCTTGCGCATGTGCCTAAGCTGATGTCCAATTCTCCGCACCATCTCCATCATGTCCTGCTCCGTATCTTTCGGTAAATCCAATCCAGTCCACCTCACAAAAAATAAATTATAGTTTACTTTTCTGTAATATAAGTATATTATAGTTTACTGTCAGAAGCAATCGTGATGCAGACCTAGGAGACCATTTTTCTTTCGCTGCAGACTTATATTTTCTTAAGAAGGAGTCTTAATCATGAGCAATAATGCATCGTCCTCTTCCTTACAAGCCCAGGCAACTGGAACAGCTCGCAGCGGCAGCCTGCTGCTTATGCTCGGCGTCGTGCTGATAGCTTCGAATTTACGCGCATCCATCACGGTCGTAGGCCCTCTCACTTCGACCATTCGAGCGGAGACCGGCTTATCGAATGTGCTGGCCAGCTTACTGACGGCATTCCCGCTGCTCGCATTTGCCCTGCTGTCGCCATTGGCACCCGGAATAGCCAGGAGGATCGGAACGGAGAAAACTTTATTCGCAAGCCTTATCGCACTGACCTTAGGGATCCTGCTGCGCTCCGTTCCGGGCGTCGCCCCACTATTTATCGGCACAGCCGTCATGGGCGCGGGTATCGCAGTAGGCAATGTTCTGCTTCCCAGCCTCATTAAACGTGATTTTCCAGGCAAAGTCGGACTGCTGACCGGACTCTACTCCATGTCCATGAGCACTTGGGCCGCCCTGGCTTCGGGTATCAGCGTTCCTATTTCCAGCGGGCTCGGTCTTGGCTGGCGAGGGTCGCTCGGCTGCTGGGCGGTACTTTCCATAGCGGGACTTATCGTTTGGCTGCCGCAGCTTCGTTCCGCGCAGTCCAAGAGCACGGTGGCAGCCGCACAGACTGCTTCCATCAGCTTGTGGCGTTCTCGCCTCGCTTGGCAGGTAACTCTGTTCATGGGGCTGCAGTCTCTGGCATTTTATGTAACGATCGCTTGGCTGCCTGCCATCCTGCATGACAGAGGGATGAGCCCGACCACGGCTGGCTGGATGTTATCCCTGATGCAAGCTGTGAGCTTGCCGTTCTCCTTTATCATGCCGACGTTAGCCGGCAGAAGGGCCAGTCAACGCGGATTGGTAGCCTTCAGCGCCTGCTCCGCTTTACTGGGCTATGCCGGACTGCTGCTCACAAGCTCTCCATCCATTGCTCCTCTCTGGATCGTTCTGATCGGAATCGGGCAGGGAGGCAGCATCAGCTTGGCGCTTGCCTTCTTCGCGCTCAGGTCGGCAACTCCTGCTCAAGCTGCCGTGCTCTCGGGGATGGCCCAATCTTTGGGTTATCTGCTGGCCGCAGTAGGGCCGATCTTGATCGGTTGGCTGCATGACTTGACCGGCGCTTGGTCCGCTCCGCTGCTCGTGCTTATCATCGCAACCGCACTGTACTTGATGTTCGGGATTGGGGCCGGCCGCAATATCCAGATTGGCTCCTCCGCTAAACGATAATTTTATGGAATGAAAAAAGACATCGCCCTCAAACTCCAAAGCGATGTCTTTTTTACATTCCATTTATGCGAAGAAGGTTTCCAATTGCTTCACCAGCTGCTGCTTTTCGTTATCAACAACGGTCTGGTACTGTGTTTTATCGAACAGCCCTTGGATTTCCAGTGGGAACGTCTGTTCGATATGAACCAGCTCGATGGACTCGTTGAATTTGGCCGGATGAGCGGTAGCGAATACGACACACACTTCGTCGTCGCCGCTGCAAGCTTCGTATGCGGAGACACCGCAGGCCGTATGCGGATCGAACAAGTAGCTGTATTGCTTGTAATACTTTTCGATAACCTGAAGACAATCTTTGCCTTGAACCCCTTTGGATTCAAAATCAGCTTGAACCTTTAGAAGCTCCTCGCCGGCTATCTCAATTTTGCCTTCGGAACGGAACTGGTTCATAAGAGAAGCTACCTTTTCCGAATTTTTCCCGGTCAAGTAGTACAAATACCGTTCGAAATTGCTGGCAATTTGAATATCCATGGAAGGGCTGTAGGTGCTGTGGAATTCTCCAGGCATATACACGCCTTCTTTAACGAAACGCTCCAGGATATTATTCTCATTGGTAGCCAAGATTAGCTTGCCAACCGGAAGACCCATTTGCTTCGCCAAGTAACCCGAGAAAATATTCCCGAAGTTGCCTGTAGGCACGCTGAAGTTGACCTTGCCTACCGGTTTGGTTTTGGAAATCTGGAAATAAGCATAGAAGTAGTACACGGTTTGCGCCAATATCCGCACAAAGTTGATGGAATTGATGGCACGCAAATGATATTTATGCTTGAAATCCACATCGGCGAACAGCTCTTTAATGAACTGCTGACAATCGTCGAAGTTGCCTTTGACCGATAAGTTCAGCACATTTTCATCCTGTACCGTCGTCATCTGAAGCTCTTGAACCTTGCTTACCTTTTGATGAGGGTGGAGAATGCAAATCCGGATTCCTTCTTTGCCCCGAACGCCCTGAATGGCTGCCGCTCCGGTATCCCCTGAGGTTGCACCGAGAATATTAATGATTTCATTTCTTTTGGTCGCTACATAAGAATACAGATTGCCCATGAACTGAAGCGCGACGTCTTTGAATGCAAAGGTCGGCCCATGGAACAGCTCCAGCACATACAGCGAATCATTGATTGGTTTCAGAGGCGTTACGTTCTCATCCCTGAAGGTAGAGTAGCTGTCATAGATCAGCTTTCTCAGATCCTCATAAGGAATTTCGTCATTTGTAAAATAAGAGAATATTTCAAGCATCAGATCCTGGTAGGACAGGCTTTCCCATTCCTTCAGCTTCTGCTCCGAGATCACCGGAATTTCACTGGGAATGACCAGACCGCCGTCGTTGGCAAGCCCCATCAGGAAGGCGTCGATGAATCCACATTTCTCTACTTTTCCTCGCGTGCTAATATAGTCCATACTAATCCCCTTCGCGTACGAAAATTCACTTCATTATACCAAAAAGTCGGCTTATTATGAACAAGAAAAGCGTTAAAGTGCGAAATGTTTACAAATTCGGCTGTTTATCGACTTTTTTCGTCAACTCTGGTAACGAAAAACATTACAAAAATAGGCCCTAATCGTGGTATGCTTGTACCAGGGGGTGAAAGAATGAATTATATCGTGATAGACCTCGAATTTAACGGAAGAAAGCATTACGATATTTATCCCATGGAAATCATCGAGATTGGAGCCGTCAAGCTGAATGAGCGGCTGGAGGTCATCGATACATTTCAAAGCTATATTAATCCTAATTTCTATATTAATAGATTTGCCCTGCAATTTTGCGGAATTTCCAAAGAAACGCTGCACCGGAGCAAACGCTTTGCCGAAGTGGTACAAGCCTTCCGGAAATTCTGCGGCGAGGAGTATACGATGCTGGCTTGGGGCGGAGGCGACTTTTTCCACCTGTTCCTGGATTGCAAGGTGAATCAGCTGAGTGATGAATGGCTCGTCAACCTGCTGGATGTGACCGCCTATTTCGAAGGCGGCCTGCAGCAAGCGCTGGCAGACCATCATCTCGAACCAATCGGGCAGCATCACTCGGCATTGGATGATGCGTTAAATACGGCCCAGCTGCTTCAATTGAAGCCTGAGGTGGTTGCTTCTACCGATTATTTTGTCCCTAATCAATTTAAGCTATGTACCGGGGGCATTAAAAAATGGATCACTCTATCGTTGGATAATGCGTTGGAAAAAGAGCAGACGTTAACCTGGAATCAGTTCATCAAGGATGAAAAGACCCGCAAATATGTGGAAGTGATGAAGCTGAGCGCTGAGGAAATCGAGATGGTGAAAGAGCTGTTCACCAAATTTTTCCACGCCAAATACGGCAGAAAAGCCAGAAAGCAGCAGCTCGCCTAAGCTCAAACAGGCTCTTTACGACAAAAACCGTCCTTATCAAGGACGGTTTTGCCGTTTATGGACACTTATTTACGATCCTGATCCGGATCGCCGGGGCTGCACACCCCATCGCTGCAAGCCTGGCCAGATTCACCTTGAATCATTTGAAGCGGCTGCTCTTCTTCCCATACCTGCTGCAGTACTTGAAGGAACGTCTCGCTTGGCTGAGCGCCCGACACGCCGTATTTGCGGTTAATGACGTAGAACGGCACCCCGTTCACTCCCAATCGGCGAGCCTCCTCTTCGTCCGCCCGCACTTCGTCGGAATATTGGTTGCTAGCCAGCATGGCTGCCGCTTCTTCCCGGGAAAGTCCGGCCTGACCCGCAATTTCAATTAATGTCTCATGCTCGCCTACATGAAGCGAATCGGTGAAGTATGCTTTAAATAGCAGCTCTGCTGCCTCTTTACCTTTGCCGTGCTCCGCGGCGAATTGGATTAGACGATGGGCGTCAAACGTATTCGTCAAGATCATGGTGTCGAATGCAAAGTCGAGACCCACTGCCTTGGCTTGTTTTCCTACATCCGCATTCATTCCCTTGGCCTGTTCCACGCTCATTCCGTATTTGGAAGCCAGCATCTCATGGACGTTCTGGCTGGAATGCCTTGGCGAGCTCGGATCAAGCTCGAAGCTGCGATAGACGATCTCCACTTCCTCTTTATGGGCAAACTGCTCCAGCCCGGCTTCAAACCGTCTTTTACCGATATAACAGAACGGACACATGATGTCCGACCAAACTTCCACTTTCATCCCGATTACCTCCCCAATTTGCTTTAACGAGTCACAGCTTATTATATAGCTTTCCTCCCCCGTCTACAATGAACGGGCAAAAGCAGGTCCGAGCCGGGTACGGTTCGTCATTCGTAAAATACATAGCACAATCAAAATTTCTCCGGTTAGTCCAAGCGATTGCGCCAAAGCCCCGATAGATCCGCTCCAGCCCGGAACAAGCTTAACTAGAACGTATAGGGTGACCAGCGTCACGATAACGTTAAACGCCTGCGACCATACCATGATTCGGGTCTGCCCCCTAAGCATCACGATGCCATGACAGTAGTCCAGCCACGGAAATACCAGATTCATAATCATAAAAAAACGGAGAGCTCTCAAGCTTTCGTTCATTAACGGGCTTCCCGCCTGCAGCCCCAGTCCATGCTCCATGAACCAGGGGCCGATTGACGTATACGCAAGCATGGATAACAGCCCAGCGGGCAGCAGACTCATCAGCAGGGCGAAGCGGAATACCTGCCTGGCGCTCACATGGTAAAAGTTCAGAACGATCTGATGCATATACGAAAAGAAGCTCTGCATCAAATGCGCCAGATTCAACGCGATGGCAAAGGAAGCAATAGCGAGCTCCATATTCCACGTCTGGCCAAGAAACGCATTGATAGACGGATCAATGATCACCGCCAGGAAGGAGGAATACATTAAGGGCCGATAAAACCGGAATATAGGGCGCTTGCTTGTGATCGGATGTCCCTCGAGCTTTTCCGGAATCGAATGCTTCAGCAGAGACCGGCCTTCGATAACGCTAATAATACATTCTATCGCCATCCCGATGAGAAAAATAAGCGCACCTACGGCTCCGCTCGTCACCCTGTCAAAGGCTACAAAATAAGCCGCCACAAGGAACATCCCTGCCAACCGGATAGCCATCCCGATCGTGAGCCATTTGGTCCGCAGGTTGTATATAATGATGCCATGGTACAAGCATCGGATACCGGAAAATAGAATGACGAAAATGAGCAGCTTGAATACGCTCATAATTTCGGGAAGCTGTTCGCTGCTTGCCCCGAAACCATGCAGAAAGACCCAATCTCCAAGCGGAGTATAACTGATGGCCAAACCGATCACGAAGCTGCACAGCAATAGATACATCGCGATATGCGACATTGCTCGAAACGATACCCGGTCACGCACCAAAGCGGAACAAGTCTGTCTCAGCAAAACCGCAGGCCTTTCAATGACGTCCATCAGGCTCATGGCTATGCTGTAGCTGGCAATCATAAGCTCCGGATGATCGGCTCTGGCCAAGGTTCCGTTAATAATGATATGGGAGATCATGACCAGACTGGCCGAGGCACCCAGCGGAATGAAGAAGGCCAGCAGCTTTCTATAGGATAATCGTTGTTCTTCTAATTCATCCGGATGCGTCGTTGCATTGCGGCTGTCCATGTATCGAGGTCCTCCATCGTTTAGTCGCTTCCTGTGCCTCTCCATCATACGTATTCCATGCCGTCTAACCATATCCTTCCTTTTATCCAATGAATAAGCTCCGCAATGCAAAAAAAGCCCGGCATATCGCGTGGATATACCGGACTTGTCGAGATTCGCCTGCCGCTTAGGAGAAATTGAAATACTCTTTGGCGTTGTTATAACAAATATTTTGAACGATGGTGCCGAGCAGCTCAAGGTCGTTAGGAGCCTCTCCGTTCTCGACCCATTCGCCGATCAAATTACATACGATTCTTCTGAAGTACTCATGTCTTGTGTAGGACAGGAAGCTTCTGGAATCCGTCAGCATACCAACAAAGCGGCTGAACAAGCCCAGGTTCGATAGAGCTTTCATTTGCTCGATCATGCCGTCCTTAGTATCAAGGAACCACCAAGCGGAGCCCAACTGAATTTTGCCTGGAACGCCTCCACCCTGGAAGCTGCCCATAATCGTGCCCAGCACGTAATGGTCTTTAGGGTTCAAGGAGTACAGAATCGTCTTAGGCAATGCATCTTCGGTATCCAATGCGTCAAGCAGCTTGGCAAGAGGATATGCAAGAGAGCTGTCGTTGATGGAGTCGTAACCGGTATCCGGACCGAGATTGCCGAACATACGGCTGTTGTTGTTGCGTGCAGCGTTAATATGGAACTGCATAGCCCAGCCCAATTCCGCGTACAGCTTGCCCATAAAGACAAGAGTATACGTTTTGTACTGCTTTTCTTCCTCAAGGCTTACCGCTTCGCCCTTCAAAGCTTTGGCAAAAATCGCAGCCGCCTGCTCTTTCGTTGTTTCAGCGTAAGCAACATAATCCAACGCATGGTCAGACACGCGGCCGCCGACTGAATGGAAGAAACGAATTCTTGATTCCAGCGCCGCCAGCAATTGATCGTAGTTGTCGATTGCTTGACCGGCAACTTGCCCCAGCTTCTCTACCCATGGCAGGAAGGTTGCGCGGTTGATTTCAAGTCCTTTATCCGGACGGAATGAAGGAAGCACCAAGACGTCGAAATCTTTGATGTCTTTGATTTTAATGTGGTATTCCAAGGAATCCGTAGGATCGTCTGTCGTACATACGACTTTGACGTTCGATTTCTTGATGAAATCTCTAGCGCCGAAGCCTTCGCCGGTCAGTTGAGCGTTTACTTTTTCCCAAATGGCAGGGGCATTCTTCTCGTTAAGCAGATCATAAATGCCAAAATAGCGCTGCAGCTCCAAGTGGGACCAGTGATAAAGCGGGTTGCCGATCGTTTGCGGAACGGTTTTGGCCCATGCAAGGAAACGGTCATAATCGGAAGCGCCTTCGCCGCCGGTAACGAATTTCTCTTCCACTCCATTGGATCTCATTGCTCTCCATTTGTAATGGTCTCCGTACAGCCAAGCTTCCGTAATGTTTTTGAATGTTTTGTTCTCGTAAATTTCTTGCGGGCTCAAATGGCAGTGGTAGTCGATAATCGGCATATCCTTAGCGAAATCATGATATAAACGTACTGCCGTTTCGTTAGACAACAAAAAGTTCTCGTCGAGAAATTGCTTCATACAGGAATCATCCCTTCTCCCATGATTGTTAATTATGACCAAGCCGAAACGTGCTGTAAGCACCTTTCGGCCCGGATGATATATTACTTGCCCAACAGATCCAAATGCTTGCCGATATGAGAAATCAGCGATTGCTCGAATGCTTCCTCTTGGTCGCTCAACGTGCTGTAGAACTCGTCTTTAAACAACGATTTGCCTTCCGCATCCTTCGCTTGAAGCAGAATACCATAAGTGATATGGATCACTTGACGGGCATTGTTCTCGTTCATGTACGTATCGGCCAGATCCGCGTCAGCCACTTGGTCCAATGGAACGATTTTGCTCAGATCGGTCGTTACATGGTAATAAGCTGTCGCTTCTTCAAAGTGCTCCAAGGCATATTGATGCATTCTGCGGTACAAGCCTGGGTTAACTTTCGCTACCGTTCTAACAGCCTCCAGCCAGTTGGTTCCCGCTGTTTTCACATGGAAACGACCTTTGGTGTATTTTCCGATAATCGGGAATACGCTGAACTTGTCACTGCCGGAGTGGATACTGAGCTTGTACCCAAAATCGTCAGCAATACCTGCATGGATGATCAGTTCTTTCTCGAATTGCGCGATGTCGCCGATGTAGTCGATCCCTTTTTGGAACTCACCGATGAAACGAGGCGCCATGCTGTAGATCGTCAAGCCGCGGGCATACAATTCTTTGGCTACCAGGAAGTGAGACTCGGGAGCCGTAGGAGTTGCCGTTTCGTCGATCGAGATTTCGAAGTCGATTTCGCGGGCAGCTGTTTTGATATATTTGTTGAAAATATGCTCCATGAAGTCGATAGCAGGTCCGTAGATGAGCACGTTTTTGATCAATGTTTCTTTGTCAAACGTGATGGAAGTTCCAGCTACTTCGAAGGTTTGGTTCAGGTAGCGGGACTCGTAATGCTTGCGGATTTCTTCGGACAAAGCATTGTATTTAGCTGCTTGATCTGCCGCGGAGGAACCTTCGATAGAGTTATCGATGTACTCGGAGCAGTCCAGAGTCAGCATAGTGAAGCCAAGGCCAAGCGCCAATTCAATGTCGGCCTCTACCTTCAAGTGGTCGCCGTCGGCGCCGAAGCCGTCTTTGTAGCCTTCCTGGAATGCAGCGAAGCAAGCAGCATCAACAACTTGCTTATAATCGCGGCCCGTCAGGTTCAGCTCACGGATACTTTGCTGCGCCAAGATAGGGCGAACATTTCTGCCGCGTACGGTTTTGATATGACCAGGAGAAGCGATGCCAAGACGGTCGCCAAGACCGATCGTCGCCACTTGCGTACCGAATGCGCGAGGCACGGTATAATCAAAATATTTATTAATAACCAGACGGTTTTCATGTGTTAACGGGCAGGCTTTAATACCGCCTTCTACAGTTCCTTGAAGCTCGTCGAACAATGGACCCTCGCCGACAGCCAAAATCAATTTGGTCTGACCATCCTTCACCATAACCAGCTTCACGTTTCCGGACTCAGACAATGAATGCGGATACACTTTGATGCCATTAGCGTCGATTTGGTTCACGTTACCCTCTTTTACTGCTTGGGCGATCGCCTGAAACTTGCTCATGAATAAAGCCTCCTTGAATAATAAGATAATTCGATCATAGCGCAAAATCATACCACTTTCTTCGCCTATTTTGTCTAATTTAGATAAACCTATGCGCATCTTGCTATGAAAAAGTATCATTCTCTGCTACAATGAAAAAAATCCCCTGCAATGTGGGTGAGACTGTCCCCGCAAATTGGGGTCTTGGCTTCGAAGCTGCTTCAGCATCTTTGCTTGGAGCCCATTAAATCTATATTAAATCAAATTCCCGTTAGCGGGATAAACCTAGCATGGAAGTGATGTGAACCCTATGAGCGAAACGGTATCCTTCACCTATGGTGCGGAAGAAGGCGATTTCTATATTCAGCATATCAAGCGTACGGAACCTTTCGAGCGGACCAACCATTTTCACGGTACCTACGAAATCTATTACTTGTTATCCGGGCAGCGGACCTACTTTATTAAAGACCGCTCTTATTTGATTTCTCCGGGTGACCTCGTGTTTATCAACAAGCATGATGTCCATAAAACGTCGGATGTCGGACAGCCCGGGCATGAAAGAATTGTTATCAATTTCAGCGACGATTTTATCGGTACGGACCATCCTTTCTACCATCCGTCGTTATTGGGCGTCTATCAGCAGTCGGCTCATGTGCTGAGTCTCAATCTGCAGGATCAAATCTTTGTACAGACAATTATGAACAAGCTCACCAAGGAGCTTAAGGAGAAGCAGACCGGCTATGAAACCTACATCAAGCTTCTGCTGGTAGAACTGCTGCTGTTCTCCAGCCGTTATGCGGAGCGTCACGAAGCCGTACCCTTCGAGCATGCGAGCCCGCTGCACAAAAAAATATCCGAAATCGTCCAGCACATTAACGCCCATTATCAGGAGCCCATGACCCTATCCGGTATCTCGGAGCTGTTCTATATGAGCCCCTATTATATGAGCCGGGCCTTCAAAGAGATTACAGGCTTCACCTTCATCGAATATGTCAATATGACACGAATACGGGAGGCGCAAAAGCTGCTTAGGGAATCGAACCGCAAAATCATAGATATTGCCGACAGCGTCGGATTCGAGAACATCGCTCACTTTGGCCGCATGTTTAAAAAGCTGACGAAGCTTACTCCGCACGAATACCGCAAGCAGCAGCGCTAACCGCGGCCTTCTGCTGATTTGGAGCCGTTGAAACGGCGGAAGCCCCAACGAAGGGCATAAGGCACGATGAATAATATAAACAAAATGCGGAACATTTGATAAGCAACGACCATGGATACATCAGCCCCGATCAGGGAGGCCGTGACCCCCATCTCGGTCATCCCGCCTGGCGAAGTACTGAGAAACCCGGTTATCACGGATATCGGGTGAACAAGGCTTAGCGCATACGATAGGCCTAGCGAAAATGCTACAACCGCTATGCTGCCTGCTATTGAGTATGGAAGCAGCTTCCTCCAATTGGACAGGCTGCTTAATTTGATCCCGAGGCCCATATAAATGCCAAGGCTCCATTGCGCCAACAGCGTGAATAAGGACGGCAAATGAGGCAGATCATACCCTGTTACGGTTAGGATCCCTGCTGCTATAATTGGCCCCAGAAAAAAAGGGGTCGGAAATTTCAGCTTAAGAGCAAGCCAAGCCGAAGCAGCCACGACGGCGACAACGAGAACAAACCACATCGGTCTTGCAGCGGCATCTTGCATCCAATGCAGGAGCGAGTCGATAATACCGCTGTTCCCGCCCCCTTGCCTGCTCAATCCTGACGCAGCGTCTGATTGAATTCCGTCAGCCAGTCCGTGTACTGCGAGAAATGGAACGGTAAAAATCACCGTCAACAGCCGTATCGTCTGCATAAACGCTACGGCCGTCGTCTCTGCCCCATCAATCTCTTCGCTTAACACAACCATTTGCGACAAGCCTCCCGGGATACTGCCGATCGCGCTGCTTGCCATACTGATCCCGGTATGCCTCGACGTAATATAGGCAGCGGCCAGGCTAAAAGCAATGGTTAATGCGGTTGCCATCAGCATCGTAGGCAGCTGCGACGAAATTTGTTTGGCACTCTCTAACGTGAAGGTAAGTCCCATGCCGTACCCTAGCACCGCCAGGCCCGCATTTCGGAGTCCGGCAGGCCACGTCATCCTGCGGCGGGTGAATGCCGTCCACAGAAGAACAGCTGTCAGCGGGCCAAGCATCCAGCTTAGCGGGACGTGAAGCAGTGTAAACAGCAGTCCCCCGATAAATGTGACAAGGAGTGTTTCCACTATCCGATTCATGATGATGTCCTCTTTTCCTAGTGTGGCAAAGAAAAACGACCTGTTGAGGTCGTGAGTCTGCTGAAAAACCTATAAAGCTTGAACTATTACCAATATACTCCGATGGGATATGCCCCTCCAGCCGCTATTGAAACCCGTGAAATGTCATTATATTTAGCGGTATTTTCACGGGTTTCAAAGGCGGACGTAAACTCCTCCGAGGCATACCCCACCTCCATATGTAACATAGTTCACGCAACCCTAGGTTCCTCAACAGCCTGACGAGCTGTTAGGTCGTGTTTCCTTTCTTAATCTTTAATACCGGGCATTCGTTCCTCCAAGCGCTGTATCAATTCACCGTATACATCGCGAAGCTCAGCAAGAGTAAGAAGCTCCGGTGTATTTGAACGCTCTTCCTCGGAATGCTGGTTCAAGACACTGTCCATCCCGTTATAATTAAATTTCAAGTCCTTATACGTCTGCTCCAGCTTCTCCAAAATGACGCCAATTAACGTTGAGTACTGTTCCATATCCTTCACCAGCTCTACCTGTTATTTTACTCGGCATCCCGCTCGATAATGTCCACCTTTTGAATCTTGACGGACTTAATAGGATGGCTTCTTTCGCCATAGCCCGATGCCTCCACAGGAGTTCCAGCTATGGTCCGCACGGTCTCCATCCCATCCGTAATTTTTCCGAAAATCGTATAGTTCGGGTACCGATTCAAGCTTTTGCTGTCTTCTCCCGTACAAATAAAGAACTGGCTGCCGTTCGTGTTAGGGCCTGCGTTGGCCATAGCAACGATGCCTGGCTCGTACTTGTACGGAGTGTTCAGCTCGTCGGCAAACTTGTAGCCTGGACCGCCCGTTCCAGTGCCCGTAGGGTCACCTGTTTGAATCATGAACGATTCAATAACACGGTGAAACTCAACATCCTCATAAAAGCCGTCTCTCGCCAAAAATACGAAGTTATTGACCGTCAAAGGCGCCGTTTTCGGAAACAGCTCCATCGTAAAATCGCCTTTGCTCGTATGGATGACAGCCTCATAGGTTTTGTTCACATCGATGGACATTTCCGGAGCTTTATCGTATGTCTTGTGATTTTCCTGTTCATCTGCTTTAGTTTCGTTAGGTACAGCGTTTTGCTCAACGGCCTTGGTCTCTTCAGGCACAGCTGTTACAATACCCGCATCACCAACACTTACAAAATGAACAATGCCGGCAATGATCATGAAAATTGCTAAAAAGCCTTGACCCATTCTCGCATTCTCCTTACTAGAATAAATTTCATAGATATACAAAGTATATACGATTTATTTTCACAAAAAAAGCGCAGGGCCGCTTATTCAAGCAGATCCCCGCACTCTTTTGAAAAAGGAAACAATTAGAACTGAACCAAGTTAGCTACTTGAACCGGAAGTCCGGTTTTGATGGAATGATTGCCGGCAATACCGGTCAGGATGGACATCGCGCCATCTACGTGCGAAGCCGCACGGTTGAAACGGTCTGGTGCTTTTTCACCGAACAAGTCGTTCAACAGCACAGGGTCTCCGCCGCCATGTCCGCCTTTCGTTTCTTCCACTTTCACTTCGTAAGGAGCGTCAAACATCGGGAATACCGTAATTTTCTTCCCTTTAACCGCACCTTCCAACGCCTGCTCGCCGCCGGAATTGACATACGATGCTTCAACCACGTTCATTTCGATACGGCCTTTGCTGCCGTTGAAGCACACGCGGAAGCCTTCCCATGGAGCATAAGCATACAAGGAATAAGTCAGAATCGCGTTGTTGCGGTATTTCACCATAACGCCCATAGTATCCTCAATGTTGATTCCGTCTCCAAACACGCTTTGATCGCGGTAGTAGCCGTCTTCCTTCTCGGCATCCAGGTACATGGCTTTCAAATTCTCATTTTGCTCCAGGTGCAGCGCGAACGGATCGTTCTTGGCGTATTCGCTGCCGTGTGCACGGGAATAAAACTCGGTTACGCCGCGTTTCTCGGCATTTTCACGTCCGTAGAACATGAGGTCGCCCAACGCAAAGACAGTCTTAGGCTGTGTGCCCAGCCAGAAGTTAACCAGATCGAAGTGATGCGTCGATTTGTGAACGAGCAAGCCGCCGCTGTTGCGTTTATCACGGTGCCAACGACGGAAATAATCGGCGCCATGCTTCGTATTAAGCAGCCATTCAAAGTGTACGGAGTGAACATCACCGATCGTGCCGTCCATAATGAGCTCACGGATTTTTGTGTTGTGCGGAGAATAACGGTAATTAAATGTTACACGCAGGTTACGGCCGGTTCTTTTCACCGCATCCAGGATCTCCTGGCATTTCACTTCATCCACTGTCATCGGCTTTTCAGTAATCACATCACAGCCGAGCTCCATGGCGCGGATAATATAAGTATGGTGCGTCCGGTCAACCGTGGTAACGATGACAATATCCGGTTTGGTCTCTTCGATCATGCGGTCGAAATCTTGCGATTTATAAGTAGGAATCGGACCTACGCCGAACGGCTCCAATTTTTGGTTGGCAACATTCATCCGGGTCTGGTTGATGTCGCAGAAAGCAACGAGCTCTGATGTTTCTTTAAAATCGCGGGCAATGGATGTGTAGAAAAATCCTGCTCTACCTCCGGTTCCCACGAGTGCATAACGTTTACGACTTGACATCTATATTTCCTCCCTTGTCTGTGTTATTGTGAGTATAGCGCAATAAATATTCGAAAACAGCACAAAAATTGCTTACATTAAATATTTTTCAACTTATATTGCACAATCTCCAAAACATCGCGGCAGGGAGGCCTTTTCTATGAAACATCCCTTACTTCCGAACACGCCGAAGCCGGCGCCCAAGCCGTTTTCCTTCGTAGCCGAGAAGGACGGCTTTCATCTGGATCATTCCATTCGTACGGATACGTTCAACATGCATCAGAACCATTCCCATGATTCATACGAAATCTATTATATGCGGGCGGGCGAACGGTATTATTTCATCAAAGACCGGTCTTATCATGTGAAAAAGGGGGATCTGGTCCTTATTCAGCCCAATGTGCTCCATAAAACGATGGTAGCCAATTCCCCCCATCATGAGCGGATCTTGATCAATTTCAAATCCTATTTTATGGAGCCGATGTACCGTTCGGTTCTGGAGGATTTGTTCGACGTGTTCGGAGAGGGGCCGGTTCTACACCCCGATGCAAGAGAGCTCATTATGATCGAATCCATCATGGAAAAATTGCTGAGGGAGCGAAGACAAACCGATTACGGCACGGAAGGCTACGTCCGGCTCTTGTTAAGCGAGCTGCTGCTGTTGATCTACCGGCATATCCAGCATTCGGACAGCAAAGCCAGAACCTCGGAGCATCCGACCACGCTTCATCGTAAGGTATCTGATATCGTGAAATATATCAATGAGCATTTCCGGGAGCCGATGTCATTGAAGGCGTTGTCCGGCCATTTTCACATCAGCCCTTATTATTTGTGCCGCATCTATAAAGAAGTAACCGGATTCGGCGTCATCGAATACGTTAACAGCCTGCGCGTTCAGGAAGCCCAGAAGCTGCTCAAATCGACCAGGCTGTCCGTTACGGACATTACCGAGCAGGTCGGCTTTGACAGCAGCACGCATTTCGGGCGGATCTTCAAATCGGCCTGCGGCATGTCGCCTTTGCAGTACCGCAAGTGGGCGGGGAAGTAAGAGGACCAGCCCTTGGGATATGATTTTTGAGAAACAAGTGAGCTTGAAATATTGCCAAGAGGTTACAGTGGGGTATGCCCCTCCAGCCGCTGTTGAAACCCATGAAATTTCGATTCTATTTTTTTGTATTTTCACGGGTTTCAAAGGCGGACGTAAACTCCTCCGAGTCATACCCCACTTCCCTTTTAGCCTATTTCTTAAAAACAAGTTTCTCAAAAATCAAAGGACGCAGCTGCGTGGGGCTGCGTCCTCTTATGGAGTAGATTAAATAAGATGCTCCGGATTTAAAGCTTCCAGCTCCGGAATAACGAATTTGCCGTCCTTGCGGATCAGCACGTCGTCGAAATAAATGTCCCCGCCGCCGAATTCCGGCCGCTGGATCAGCACCATGTCCCAATGAACGGAGGAGCGGTTGCCGTTATCCGCCTCCTCGTAAGCGTTCCCCGGCGTGAAGTGAATGCTTCCGTCGATTTTTTCATCGAACAAAATATCCTTCATCGGATGCTTAATGTACGGATTGACTCCAATGGCGAATTCGCCTATGTACCTTGCCCCTTCATCGGTATCCAAAATTTCGTTCAGCTTCTTCGTATTGTTGCTTGTCGCTTCCACGATTTTACCGTTCTCGAAGCGAAGCACCACATTTTCGAAGGAGGTTCCCTGATAAATCGTCGGGGTGTTGTAAGACAACGTGCCGTTCACAGAATCTTTCACAGGCGCAGTGAACACCTCGCCGTCCGGAATATTGTTTTTGCCTGCGCAGGGAATAGCCGGTATGTCCTTGATAGAGAAGGTCAGGTCCGTCCCTTGAGCAACCAGTCTTACTTTGTCCGTCCGGTTCATCAGACTCACCAGAGACTCCATCGCTTTCCCCATTTTGCTGTAATCCAAATTACATACCTCAAAATAAAAATCCTCGAACGCCTCGGTGCTCGTGTTCGCCAGCTGAGCCATAGACGGATTAGGGTAGCGCATGACTGTCCATTTGGTATGATTCACGCGCTGATCCGTTACCGGGCGCTGGTATTCCGTCACGTACAGCTTCATTTGCGCATCCGGCACGTCGGAGGTTTCCGTAATATTGTCTCCGCTGCGGACGCCAATGTAAGCCTGCATCTGCTTCATTCGGTTCAGCTCCAGCTCCTTCAGCGTTTCAAACTGCGCCTTTGTGCCGTGAAGCATCAGGCTGCGAGTAACCGCCGGGTCGCGAAGCTCTATAAACGGATGCCCGCCGACAGCATGGACTTCCTCAATCAAGCATTTGGTCAATTCCTGATCCTTGATTCCTATCATCTCAATCAAAATATTTTCACCCGGCTGAAGGTTCACGGAATATCGAATTAAGTTGCTTGCCAGCACTTTTAATCTAGGGTCTCTCATTGCTTATTCTCTCTCCTTATCGGTTCATCGGACAATGGGGCAAACCATGCGGAAAACGTACAGCTCTTACTGATTTTATGGCAGCCCTCCCTTATCAATGTAACCAATTTTGATTGAAACATCAAACGATTATCGGACATCACGGTAATATAAAAAAAAGCCCACTCCCGATGACCACATCGGAAAGTGAGCTTGGAACCAAGACACTGCATCCATGTCCTTGTGAGATTAGATCCAATGCTGAATTGCGTGCTCATAGCTCAGCAGCTCTTCAGGCTTAAAGAACACGGCGATTTCCCGCTCCGCGCTTTCCGGCGAATCGGAGCCATGAATAACATTGCTTTCCGTGCGGACCGCATAATCTCCACGGATGGTTCCAGGGGCCGCCTCCATCGGTCTAGTCTTACCCATCATGGCTCTGGACAGAGCAACGATCTGCTCTCCCTGCCACACCATAGCGAACACAGGGCCTGATGTAATGAAGTCTACCAGCTCTCCATAAAAAGGCTTACTGGCATGCTCCTCATAATGAACCTGAGCCTGCTCCTTGCTTATATGCATCAGCTTGGCTCCAATTAGCTGGAACCCTTTGTCCTCAAAGCGTTGAACAATTGCACCGATCAAGCCGCGCTGTACCCCATCGGGTTTGACCATTAAAAATGTTTTTTCCAACTGGCTGCACCTCATCCCGCCGTCATCGTTACTAAGTGGATTATCCATTATTACCCATTTACCCCTTTATTATAATGACGATCTCTTAAAAAGGTTATGATGCGGTTTGATCAAGCTGTGAGGAGGTTCTATCCGAAGGGTTCCCCAAGGCAATAGCCGCCTGCGCGGCCGCAATACGGGCAAGCGGTACCCGATATGGAGAACAGCTGACGTAATCAAGCCCCTCCGCATGGCAGAAGAAGATCGATTCCTTGTCGCCCCCATGCTCGCCGCAAATGCCGGTTTTCATCTGTGATTTAACGGATTTGCCCTGGGTAACAGCCCAGCGGATCAGCGTTCCGACGCCTTCCTGATCGAGTACCTGGAACGGGTTGTTAGGCAAAAGCTTGCTTTCCACATAATGCGTAAGGAACTTGCCTTCCGCATCGTCCCTGCTGTATCCAAGCGTCATCTGGGTCAGATCGTTCGTACCGAAGGAGAAGAAGTCTGCATGCCTGGCAATCGACCCGGCAGTAATGGCCGCCCGCGGCACCTCGATCATCGTGCCTACTCTATACTTTATCGCGCTCCATCTGGTGCCCAGTACCTCGGCCGCCTTGCGATCCACCAGCTCGCGCATGATTTTCAGCTCACTGTCATGCCCTACCAGCGGAATCATAATGTCAGGCTGAACATCGACGTTATCGTCCAGACACTGGATGGCTGCACGAAAAATCGCTTCGGCCTGCATCTCGTAGATTTCGGGATAAAGGAGCCCCAGCCGGCAGCCGCGGGTTCCCAGCATCGGGTTCATTTCATGCAGGCTCCTGACCTTCCTCAGCATTCGTTCCACCCGCTTCAGCTCCTCACCATCACCGGTTGGCTGCTGTGATAATAGAGAATGCCGGATGGCGAGCTCCTCCAAATTAGGTAAAAATTCGTGCAGCGGCGGATCCAGCAGGCGAATCGTGACCGGCAATCCGTCCATCGCGCGGAAAATGCCTTCGAAATCGCTTTGCTGCATAGGCAGCAGCTCACGAAGGGCGGCAGCCCGTTCCTCCGGCTGCTCAGCCAGGATCATGCCGCGGACCACAGGTATCCGCTCCGGCGACATGAACATATGCTCCGTGCGGCATAGGCCGATGCCCTCCGCACCGAAGCCGCGAGCCTTGCCGGCATCCTCCGGCGTGTCCGCGTTCGTGTAGACCCGCAGGCGACGGATCTCATCCGCCCACACCAGCAGCTCTTCAAGCTCCGCGGTCAGCTCCGGCTCGCGCAGCTGCACCACCCCGCGAATGACGCGCCCTGTGGCGCCGTCAATCGAGATCCACTCGCCTTCGGCTATCGTCGCCGTCACCTTGTCGGCGGCGGCAACATCGAAGGCGCGATCGCGCAGCCGGATGGGCTCGCAGCCGCATACGCACGGCTTGCCCATCCCGCGGGCTACGACCGCCGCGTGACTGGTCATCCCGCCGCGGCTCGTAAGCACGCCCTCGGCAGCGAGCACGCCGTGGATATCCTCGGGCGTCGTCTCCGAACGCACGAGGATCACTCTCTTCCCGGCGCGCGACCAGGCTTCCGCCGTATCGGCGTCGAAGACGGCTTGCCCTGCAGCCGCTCCGGGGGATGCCGGAAGGCCTGAAGCCAGCACCTCCATGGGCGATGAGGAATCAATAGCGCGGTGCAGCAATTGATCCAGATGGAACGGTTCGATCCGTTGCAGGGCTTCTTCTTTGGAAATGGTGCCTTCCTTCACAAACCCGACCGCGAGCTTTACGGCCGCCTGGGCGGTTCGTTTGCCGTTCCGGGTTTGCAGGAAAAACAGCTTGCCTTTTTCTACCGTAAATTCAATGTCCTGCATGTCACGGTAATGCTGCTCCAGCTTCCTTGCCGCCGATACAAGCTGTTCGTAAGCCTGCGGCAGCTCCTCCTCCAGCTTGCTGATCGGCATCGGTGTCCGGACTCCAGCCACAACGTCCTCTCCCTGGGCATTCATCAGGAACTCCCCATACAGCTCATGCCCGCCTGTAGAAGGATTGCGTGTAAATACAACCCCTGTACCGCAGTCCGTTCCCCTATTGCCAAATACCATGGATTGCACATTGACCGCTGTTCCCTGCTCATCGGGAATTTGGTGAAGACGGCGGTAGATTTGCGCGCGCTGATTGTTCCACGAACGAAATACCGCTTCTACAGCCAACTGGAGCTGCTCCTTCACTTGCTGGGGAAAGGAGCGTCCCGCATGCTTCACCATAACGGATTTATATTCATCGATCAGCGCTTTCCAGCCATCAGCCGTCACTTGGTGATCTTGTTCGAAGCCTTGCTGCTGCTTCATGCGCTCCAGAAGAAAATCGAAATGATAGCCTTCCATGTCGAATACCACATTACCGAACATCTGAATCAGCCGTCGATAGCAATCATAGGCGAATCGCGCATCACCGGTAGAGCGGGCAAGTCCTTCCACCGTATCGTCGTTCAAGCCGAGATTCAAAATGGTGTCCATCATCCCCGGCATGGAGGTGACGGAGCCCGAACGGACGGATACTAGCAGCGGCCGCGATGGATCACCGAAGCGCTCTCCCTTGGCATCCTCCAGCTCCTTCATAGCCGAAAGCACTTCCTCAAACAGACCTTCCGGAAGTCTGAGGCCGGCTGCATAATAAGCCCGGCAAACATCGGTCGTGATTGTAAAGCCTGGAGGCACTGGCAATCCGACCCGCGTCATCTCGGCCAGATTAGCTCCTTTACCGCCTAATAAATGCTTCATACTTGCATCCCCTTGCCCAAAAGACATCACTCTTGCCATTGGCAGTTCCCCCTGTCCTAATATGTAAAGCCGAATGTGGAATGAAGTGGAATAATTCCAATGAGATTACGATATCATACACACTATTCAAAAACAATAGTGCGTTATAATTCGATTTTTTGCCCGATTTAAAAGGCAATTTATTGACCATTAGTTCATTCTACTTCGTTTTTATCCACCAATAGCAAACTTTGAGCAATTCTTTCCGATGAGGATGAGTTGAATCAACGTTTTGAACAGGAACAAAAAAAGGACCCCCATGGACTCCCATAAGTCCATCAAGATCCCTTGCCCTTTGCGCTCATTACCAGCAGCGCAGCAAGCTCGTCCCTGCCCATTATTTCCCGGCTACCGGTTCAAACCATACATCGCGAAACGATACCCAGCCAAGTGCATTCAAAGCTACGCCTCTTAAAGAGGGATGATAATAAGTTCTTTGCCGCCAATGGTACATGAAATAAACGGCGGCGTTTTTTTTCACCAATTGCTCCAGCTGGTTAATCCACTCCATATGCCCCTCGGACCCGCACTCCGATTCATGGCTGTATAGCTGATGGATGATCTGCTTCAGCTCTCCGAACAGCTCATCGCTAAGATGTCTTCGGACAAAGCTGTTTTCGGCAAGAAACAGCTCCAGTATGGAGAGGACTAAATCGTCATCGAGAATAATGACATAGAAGCATAAATGACTTTTCTCTACGGCCTCTATTCGCTGTCGGTAATTATCGCCGAAGATGTTCAGCTCCACGCGGATGCCCATTGTTCCCAGCATCCTTTGAATTGCCTCCGCCTCACCAAGGTTCGCCTTTGAGACGGCCAGACGGATCATTTCCCCTTGATAACCGCTTTCCTGGAGAAGCCGCTTTGCAAGCTCCGGGTTGTACAGCGTATCCTGCCGAGATACATGCTCCCGAGGAACAAACCAGTCCGCCAAATAAGCGTCTTCAGGTGAGGGTAACAGCTCACTCCTGCTGCGGTCTATTCCATGCATAACGGCTTGGCGGAAGCTGAGTTGCTGCTGGGGTCCCTTCAGCTTCAGATTAAAGGTCAGCATTTTACTGCAGCCATCGGATCTTATCTCCACATTGGTCTTCTGCTCTTGCGATTCCTCTCCGGACTGGGTGCGGATGCGATACATTGTCCGTTCTATCCAGTTCGCCTTGCACTCCACTTCCGGCGTGTACCATATTTCAATCCGGTCGAGATGGGCTCTTTTATCAAAATAACGCGCGAAGGCTTCACACACCAGCATATTGTTATCATGCTGCACCACCTGGAACGGACCCGTACCGACAGGTGTGCGTTGAAATGCATCCCCCAGGGAGAGGACCAAATCTTCCGGAACGACGGAAGCCCTATCAAAGCTTAGGCAGTGCAGGAACAGCGCATTTGGCCGCGACAAACGGATTCTGACGGCATATCGGGCACACACTTCAATCTTGTCAACGCACTCAAACATCCAACGATAAGGACTGTCAATCTCTTCACAGCGGATTCGGTCCAATGTGAATTTCACGTCATGCGCCGTCATTTCCCTTCCATGGTGGAACAGCACGCCTTTGCGCAGGTAGAACATCCAATCCGTTCCCGTCTCATTGCGGGTCCAATAATGCGCCAGATGCGGCTCAATGGTTTTCGTCTGCCGGTTATAACGAACCAGGTTATCAAAAATTTGTTTGGCCATATGCGATTCTACAACGAAGGTGATAAACGGCGGATCCAGACATTGAATCGGTTTATTATAAGGAATGCGAAGCGTATCCGTCCTATCCTCATCATTCCCCTCCGGACGATAACCGAAGTGGCTGTCCAGCCAGAATACGAACTGATCTCTCAGTGTCGGCAAGTAGCCGTGCTCGTCAATACAAGCGAAAGCCTTCTGCAAATCGCCTTTTCTTACATGATCCTGTGCCATCTGCAGAACTAGCGACTCACAGGTCATCCGGAATACGATTCTCGACCGATGCCCTCTCCCTCTCCCCGGAAGCCACTGTATCCAGTTATGCTCTTCCATTTTTTTCAATATTAAATTCACATTCCGGCTCGAGCAATGCAGCCATTCTGTCAATTGGGGCAGCGTGATCTCGATTTCTTCCTTATCCTGCGCACTCGGGAGATGCTTTCGAAGAGTCAGGTAGTAGTACTCCAGCATAGAACATCCTCCTGAAATAAAAGATGAAGAATACAATCGACATTCTACACTTTTTATTCATCTTTATCCAGCTATAATCATTAACAAAAGGAGTGAAGAAAACATGATGAATGTATTCGAGCTTGAATGGCAGATGAAAGAACGTCAGGGAGAAATGGAAAGAACCAGCCGGACCCGCTATCGTTGGCGGGCGCAGGTTTCCATGATGGAGTGGCTGATAAGCACAGCTGTTATAAGTTTGGCGGCAGGATTGCTATAAGGAGGGAAAACGATGAACATGGAAAACGCCGGTATTCGAGGCATATCCCGGTTTACCGGCGCATGGTTTATCATCGTTTAAGACAGCAGCTTCAAAAACTCCCGCATAAATCCCGGCAAATCAGGCCATGCGTGACCAGAGACCAGATTCCTGTCCACATGCAGCGTCTCGGAAGCATAGGTCGCTCCCAGCTGCTCCACATCGAAGCGGCATGCTGTATAGGCCGTCATTGTGCGTCCTTCGAATACAGATTTGTCCTTTAACGCCCCGAACACCAATGCCGCATGGCATATCGCTCCGACAGGCTTATTCGTCTCCAGGAAATGAGTCAGAATGCGAGGTACATGCTCGTCCAGACGAATATATTCGGGCGCTCTTCCGCCAGGAATAATTAAGCCGTCAAACTGGGATGGGTCCACTTCCGAGAAGGAGATGTGGGAATCAAGCTGATAGCCCGGCTTCTCCGTATACGTATCCCAGCCTTCAAAATCATGCACAACGGTACGCAGCGTCTTCTTCGTCGGAGAGGCGATGACGGCTTCATAGCCAGCCTCCACCACGCGATAATACGGATAATACACTTCAAGCGCTTCTACGGCATCGCCGGTGATGATAAGAATTTTTTTGGACAACGGAATCCCTCCCGTATTGGTTTGTACTCCATTTCATTGTGAAGCATGTCCCAACAATTGTAAACGGGTGGAAAATAGCGAAAGATGTAGAAACCTTGTCACAACGTATCAAGAAATTGTTTTATACCCTACCCATACCGATCTCTTGAAATCCCCTCCACTTTATTATCATGAATTTCGCAATCTGTGATATTTGAAACAGAATCTTTCTAAAGGACATGCTAGAATTATGTGTATACAAATGATGTATACATTATTAAAAAAGGAAGATATAATGATGCCGAAGAAAGTCCTAAGAAGTCAATCAGCACATTATCCGTTTCAAGTTTTGTTGAACAAAACCAAGGTGTTAACAAGAGAAGGCAGAGGGACGGTCGTGGACAAGCAGACCGAGTGGATTTACGTAAAACTCGATAAAAATGGAACGGTTATTAAAACAAGCATTTATTTAACCGAGCTTATAGAAACCGCCTAACCGGTTCGGATTGGACAGAAACCCTGTGGACACAGGGTTTCTGTCTTTAATGAGGTCTAAACCCGGGGAAAGACGACCGTATATACCGTCCCCTTCCCCAGCTCGCTTCTCAATTCGATTTTTCCGTTCATCTTTCTAATAATCCCGAAGGAAACCATCGTCCCGAGCCCCGTTCCCTTCTCCTTCGTCGAAAAGTACGGTGTTCCCAGCCGGCGCACCTGCTCCTCCGTCATCCCTACTCCGGAATCACTGACGATTATGGAGACGTGATTCTCCTGGCTTTTTACCGTAAATGCCAAGAGTCCTCCATTCGCCATGGCTTCGATTGCATTTTTCCCGATATTGATAAACGCCTGTCTGAATTTATACTTGTCCCCCAATATGTAGAGAGCTTCGTCCTGGTCCACGTTTCCGTCAATCTGAATGTTGTAGTAGTTGGCATAAGTAAGAAGTACGTTCGATAAATAACGCACTTCCTCATTGACATTGATCTTTTCAATTACTTCCGGGTCAGGCTTAGCCAAGGACAAATAATCGGTAATGATGACTTGGGCCCGGTCCAATTCCTCCAGACACAGCTTTTGATAGTACTGCTTCTTCTCTTGGTCCAGGCTTGCCGAGCCCAGCAGTTGAATAAATCCCCTCACGGTGGTTAACGGGTTCCGTATTTCGTGAGCTACGGAAGCCGCCATATCGCTTACAATTTTCACCTTTTCACTATTAACGACTTCTTCCTGCATATAAAAATAGTTGTTCAAAAACTCGATTAAGTACACGCACAAGCCGGCAATAAGCCCCTGCAGCAGATACGTTTCCAGCTTCGTTATCGGCTCAATCCACAGCAGCTCTAAATGATCAGTCAAAGCAAGATATAGCGTAAAGGTCGTCAGCTTAATGAAACTGCACAGCCATACAGCACTCCACACCTTCTGATGGAGCTTATAAGTAGGGTACTTTTTGATGTAGTACAAAAGAATCAGAAAGCTTGGCGCCAGCGAGATCGCATAGACAAAGTTGTTGGGGTAACCCATAATCAGGCGATATCCCATCAGTGTGATATATAAGAAGGCCGACACCGCGTTCCCGCCATAAAACGACCCCAAGGTTAAAGGTATCGAACGAAAATCAAATAGCAGCCCATCCAGATGAGTAGGGAAAGACATGGTCACGATCAGTGCGCAGGCAAATAGGGTGTAGATCAAGAAGCGGTACAGCAAAGGCCTTTTTTTGGTTTTGTAGATATAGGGGTAAAGCACGAATGGAGAAAAGATAAAAAATAAATTTAGCAAATAATCTTTAAAATAGATCAACATACATTCTCCCGATTCTTCGTTTGGCCTAGTTCATCAAATTCCATTACGACCCCAAAATAGAACCCTTCTTCTTGCTATTAGAAGGATTCTATCTGTTCTCTGTCTGCTGGAGCCATTTTGCGTATTTTTTGGGAGCAGTCCGGACATAGGCTTCGGCTATCAGCTCTTCGATCTCTTTCCAATCCGCTCTGGCAAGGTCAATAATCGTGACCCACCCGTGATGCCCGATATATCGGGTTTTCGCGTAGTTTGTATCCTCTTGCTGAAGAAGAAACTCCTGGGTATCTCTATCCGCCTTGATCGACATGGAGACGGCTTCCCCTTCACCCAGCATGACAAACGGTTTATCGCTGACGCGAAACGAGGTATGACCGAATTGATCGATCTTCTCCGTCACCTCGGGGAAAGCCTGGCAGAACCTCCTGATTCGCTCAACCAGCTTCAAGCCTTCTTTTGACGCTATAGGTTTGTGGAAGGTCATACCGTGCTCCTCCTTGCAGCCTCCAAGCATTGTTCAATCTGTTGCATGTGATGGTTGTCATGAGGAACGAAACCTATAAGGTACTCATATACAGTGAACCCATTGCCATCCCGGTCGACGTATGGAACATGATAGTCTTCTTCCGTCAACTGGCCTATACGATCCACAATTCGCTGCCGATATTCCATTGCAAGTCTGACTATGTCCTCTTTGCCATGTTGGTGGCTGAAGACTACAGCCTGCTTATTGAACTCGTCGAAATCCAGATGCTTAAGAGGCAAGGAAGCTCCTGTACCCAGATACCGAATAGCCTGCTCGTAAAAATATTGATCCCATAGCAGGATATGGGCGATAATTTGTTGGACCGTCCATTTGCCTTCTTGCAGCGGCCTGTCCCACAACTCATTTCCGTAACGGGCTAGCGCTTCTACATAGGGAATGAACTCTGCAAATTGCTTCAATAATTGGACGGGGCTCGGCTTCATTAGTACCTCCTGACATCGTTTTCTGGGAGCATCCCAATGGGTTTAATAGCATTCCAGGCTATGGTCTTCTATAAGCTCGATATTTTTGCGCCTGCTCACATATTCCCGGATATGACTTTTGATATTGGGATACAACACAATAGAATCCAGACTCGGTATAGGAACCCACTTCACAGCAGTTTGATGCAGGTCCGGCCGGTCCGGTAATCTCGGGATCTCATCCTCCTTTAAAAAGCATTCAAAAATGACAGACAAGGTGTGCGGTGCGTTCGGATAATCGCCGGATTGCTTATGCGGAGCCATTTCATATACGAAGGCTATCGGGCCAACCTCTACAGCAGCGCAGGTTTCTTCCTGCACTTCTCTCGCTGCACCCTCCACCAAAGTCTCTCCCGGCTCGGCCCCTCCTCCCGGCAAATTGTAATGAACGCCGTCACTGTCTTTATATTCGACCATTAAAATACAGTTGGACTGTATGATTAATGCACTGGGTCTTACGCGAATATGGTAGGTCATCTAATCATCTCCTCGCTGATGACAAAATGAATGCACGGCGTTAAGGAAGGAGGGCTCATCCTTCAGCCCCCATTCCGTTTAGCTTACAATCGATACCTCCTGTTCCTGCGCAATCGCCTGAGTATACGCTGTGTTTAAGCCCTTTGACCGGATCATGTCCTTGGAGACATGCTTGACAGGAATGCTCGTCTGAAACTCTTTCTTGAATAGGAACGGTGTCATCTTGATTTCCTTCTCATTCACCCACTCTGCAAGCAGCCGGGGGCTGCCTTCTGGAAGCAGGGGCTCGGAACGCTTGAAGCCGTCACGGTACCAGGGATGCTCCTGCTCCTTCGGCGAGCCCGGACGATTCAAGCAAATATATAACGATAAGTCGTCGCACAGCTGCAGAAGCTGGAAATGCCTGCTTACGACCTCTTGTGAAAGCTTAAGCTTCCTATGCAAGCGCTCCTGCCTGTCGGCCTCTCTGCTGCAAAAAGCAATGCAATCCGGATGCGAAGAGCTCCGTATGTGCTGGAATGAAGCATAATGCAGGCTGCAAAGCAAAGCAGCGTACTCGTTTCTTTGTTCCACTTCATCGATTCCTAACGTATACAGAACAAGCTTGGGCAGCATCGGGTAGTCGTTAAAGGAGAACGGCACCTGGTCCCGGTCGTTCCAGATTGGCGTATGATCCAGACGGATCCATCCACGGTCATGCTCTTGAATAGCCAGCAATACATCCGGAATACAGCCGGCCTCTAGAAACAAATCGTCACATAATTGAGCAGCAAGGTGCCCGGACAAGCAAGCATGGTCATGCTGCGTGATCATCACAAATTCCCGATCCGTTTCACGAATGATCATATGATTCCTCCTTGTTCCTGTTCGCAGGCAAGAAACGGCTCCAAGTGCTGTTCCGCCATTGCAATTAGGTCCATCCGTAAGCCAGGCCCTTCTATTGCGTTAATCATTTGAGCCGCGGTGCGAAAGCTCATAATGACATAGCCTGTTTTTTCAAAGCCTTCCGGCATTCGGTGAAAGCTTCCGACTCTGGTTAGAAAAAATACGGTATAAGTATCCGTCTCCTTCCAATACCAGCAGGCGAAGGGATACCGCTCACCGGCTAACACGATCCCTGCTTCCTCCATTGCCTCTCTATGTAAACCCTCTTCTATTGTTTCGTTACCCTCGAGTCTTCCGCCGATAGTCGTTAACGTCTGTTCCTCTTGATCCCATACCATGACCATGTCGCCGTTAGCCAGCACCGGTATGCAGTGAACCCCGGCGATCCGTTTGTCAGTGGGAAGCTCCGTAATCCGTGTAAGCAAGGGGATGCCTCCTTTGCTGTTGGCTAGAAATTCCAACCCCCTATATGCTACCACAAAATGACATATTGTTGCAGTAAATTCTTTCCTTTCCATCCAATAGGCCTATACTCATGAAAAAACCCCACAAAGTGGGGCTAAGGCTTCAAAGCGGCTTCCACTACTTGGCCATGAAACTCGAAATCCATAAAGTATAGTAAAAAAGGCCTGTATCCAATGGACATCCAACTTCTGTCATATTAGCCTCTTGCGAACCGTAAAATAAATAGACAAGTTTGGTACCATGGCATTCCTGACCTTATCCGAACAAAGCATTGCAAGCAATCACGAGCAGAACTACACCGCTTATCAGCGTACCCATTTGACCCAAATGGAAAGAACCGATTCGAATCGTTGAAGCTTTCCGCCCGACGGCGGTCCCTGCCCATACGGTAATAAAGCTGCCGATGGCTGCCGTTACGGCTATAGCGAGCGGCGACAAACCGAGGAGCCCCGCCCCCAAACCGTTCGTAACCGCGTTAGCCGATAACGCCAAACCGAGTACAATCGCTTCCAGATACCCGATCTCACCCGATCGATCAAGATCCGCTTTCTCCGGATTTTTTAGCAGCTCCTTTAAAGAATCGCCATTTGACAAGGGCTCGGCCGGAGATTCCGATAATTGCTTCTTGCGCGGTAACGCCAGCAGTACAATGCGAATGCCGATAATGATCAGTACAAAGGCTCCGACAAGTGTAGGGAAGATGCCGGGCAAAATCCTGGATATCCACTGGCCGCCCACAATCCCCGCTTCGCTCAATATAAAGCAAATGGCAGCCATGATGAGGTTAGAGACAAGACCGATTCGAATCCCGCGAATTCCGTAAGAGATCCCGACTCCCAAATTATCCAGACTTGATGATACAGCAAATCCGAGAATAAATAACCATGCCATACGATTCCACTCCTCTTCTCTGTTTACTTCATCGTATTGAGATTGTTGAGGAAAAGTGCCTGTCCTTCGCAACATTTGTTGAGAAAAATCAACACTGGAGTCGAAATGGCTTTGCCGGAAAGGAGAAACCTAATGAACGCAAATCAACAGGGCCCGTATGTAGGTGAAATATTAAAAGCGCTGCTGAAAGAAAGATCCATGTCCATGCGGAAATTGAGTGCTCTTACCGGAATTGATACCGCCATTATTTCACGCATCATTAACGGCAAGCAAAAAGCGAAGATGGACCACCTCCATCTGTTTGCCGTACATCTGGGCATCCCTTCCGAACGGCTTTTTCAAGCCGCAGGACTCGAAACGGTCTCCCCATCCGCTGCGGATAATTCGGAACTTCATGCCTCCGTCGATAGTATTAAAGAGGTGCTGTTAAGCTACAATTTGTTTGATTCCAAGTTCACCACCGAGCAGGTACGCAAGGAGCTTACCAAGTATGAGCAATATGCGTTGACGGAGGAAGGACGGCGCATCATCATTGAGGATTTTCAGGCGAAGGTCGACAGCGTGAACAGCGCCGGTCCTTTTATCGATGAGCTTAGGCAAATGTACGATCTCTTTGGCAAGGACGACCTGTCAACAGAAAAAAGAGCGATCCTGGGGAGCGCTCTGCTTTACTTTATCTTATCTACGGATATAATCCCTGATTACGTGTTCCCTATCGGCTATCTGGATGATGCCATTGCCGTTCAGATTGTATTGGAACGGTTGTCCCAACAGGATACCAAGACCTGACCTGACCCGATCCGTTCAGCATTCCTGCAACTATAAAAGGACGGCTAGCTTCTCTTCCTTCCAGTAAGCAGCAGCATAACGAAGGAAATAAGGATCATCATCCCGGTCCAGGCCCAAGCCAGATGCATATTCCCGGAATCCACGGCTACATAGATGGCGGTCGGAATCGTTTGGGTTTTACCGGGAATATTGCCTGCTATCATCAGCGTTGCTCCGAACTCCCCCAATGCGCGCGCGAAGCCAAGTATAAAAGCAGTGATGAGCGAATGAGCAGCCAGGGGTAGCGTAACATACCGGAACAGCTGCCACTCATTCGCCCCCATGGATCGGCCGGCATCCTCCAAGCTTTGATCTATCGATGCAAAACCGACCTTCATCGTCTGATATACCAGAGGAAACGCAACGACGACCGAGGCAATAACGGCGGCCCACCATGTAAATATGATCGGCGCCGTAAAGATCCACTCGATCAGGCGCCCCAGCCCGCTTTTTCTTCCAAGCAGCACAAGCAGCAGGAAGCCGACCACCGTCGGGGGCAGCACGAGCGGAAGCATGAAGGCCGTCTCCACGAGAATTTTCCCCCTGAACGATCTCCTTGACATCCACCATGCCAACCCTACCCCAACGATAGTTACCGCCACACTGGACAATAGCGCTACTTGCAGCGATAATTGGACTGGTGACCAGAACGATATTCCGTTCATCAGGAGCCTTTAGGCGCGGAGAAGCCGTATTTGACGAACACATCCAGCGCTTCCTTCGACTGCAAATAATCGTATACTTTCGCCGCTTCCTTGCCGTGCTTTGTCGCCTTCACGATCCCGATGGGGTATTCCACAGGCGTATACCAGGACGGATTAACGGAGAAGGCCACCCGGACTTTCTTCGATGTCAGGGCATCCGTTTTATAAACGAAGCCTGCATCGGAATTCCCGGTCTCTACATACTGAAGCACCTGACGGACATCCTTGCCTTGTACGGTTTTGGGCTGGAGGCTCTCCCACAGCTTCGCATGGGTCAGCGCTTCCTTGGCATAGTTTCCTGCCGGAACGCTTTCCGGGATGCCGATAGCAATGCTCTTCACGGTCGAAAGTGTCAAATCCTCTTCCTTGCCGATCGATGCATTGGCATCAGCCGGAACGACTACGACAAGCTCGTTCGTCAGCAGGTTCTTTTGGTTATCTTTATCGACCAGCTGCCTATCGACTAGCGCCTGCATGTTTTTGGTCGCGGCCGAGAGAAACAAGTCCGCCGGCGCTCCTTGTTCTATCTGCTGCTGCAGCGAGCCGGAGGCTCCGAAGTTAAAGTTCAGCTTCACATTGCTGTGCTTGGCTTCGTAAGATGCTTGAATCTCCTTCAATGCATCCGTTAAGCTGGCGGCGGCTGAAATGGTCAGCTCTACCTTGGCGGCCGGGGCCGGGCTTGAGGCTGCTAGTGATGGGTTTGAGTCGCTGGAGCCTGCACCCGCTTGCGGCTGTGTGCCGCATCCGGAGAATAGGACGGCCAGCCCTACAAGCAGGGACATGGCCAAGCTTTTTTTACAGTATGTAAACATTTCATTCTCCTTAGTTATAATTAGATATAATTAGTTATAATTAAATATAATTAGATCTATTATAGCGACACCACCATACAAAAGTAAATCCTAATTTATATCGTCCGGGAGGATTGTCATGACCAGCGAGATGTCCTACACGACAGAAGAAATCGCCAAGCTGTTAAAAATATCCAAGCTCACAGTCTATGATCTTATTAAAAAAGGGGAGCTCCCCTCCTATAGGGTAGGCAAGCAAATGCGGGTAGACGCCGAGGATTTGAACCGTTACAAGCAAAGGGCCAAGCAAGTCCAGGCCATTGAGCATACTGTTGCCATCAATCAGCCCGCTGCGTCAGCTCCTGTGCGTTCCGGCTTGGAAGCTCGTTCCGTTGTGATCACGGGCCAGGATATCAGCCTCGATTTGCTGGCGAAGCATATGGAGAAGCAGCTTCCCGGCATCCGCCCCCTACGTTCCTATGTCGGCAGCCTTGACAGCCTGATCGCTATGTACCGCGGAGAATCCGACATCGTGAGCACCCACCTGCTGGACGGAGACACGGGAGAATACAACCTCCCCTACATCCGCAAGCTGCTCGTAGGATTTTCCTACACGGTGGTCAACATGCTGTCCCGAAAGGCCGGTCTTTATGTGCAGAAGGGGAATCCGCTAAAGATCAAGAGCTGGCCCGATTTGAGCCGGCCGGGCTTGCGTTTGGTCAACCGGGAAATAGGCTCGGGAGCCCGCGTGCTGCTGGATGAGCAGCTGCGTCTTCACGGGATTCTCCCCGAGCAGCTCGATGGGTACGAGAGAGAAGAGACGAACCATATGGCGGTTGCGGGTAAAGTCGCCTCCGGCGAAGCCGATGTGGGCGTCGGTATTGAGAAGGCTGCGGCTATCGTCGGTCAAGTCGATTTTATCCCTTTGATAGAGGAACGCTACGATCTTGTCATGCTTCGTAAGCCGGAAAATCAGATATGGATAGACACGGTCATTCGTATATTGCAATCGGAATCCTTCCAAAATGAGCTTCGAGCGATCCAAGGCTACGATTTATCGCTGACCGGCCAACGGTTATACGAAAGCTAGCGCTTCGTAAATAGCAAAAAGCCGTATTTTCCTCTCCATTAGCGGGAAAGAAACACGGCTTTTTTTAAACAAAAGGATAAAAGCTTTATATGGAACGGCACTCTCGCAGCAGCTCCACATATTTCTGTACATGAAGAACGTAGGGGTTGTTCCCGTTTTCGATGCTTTGCCGGACGGACTCCAGTTCTTGCACCGCCATTTCATAGTCTTCCGTCCCAATGGTGCCGTTATCAAGAGCTGCTTGCAGCTCTTCTTCATCCAGGATATGATAGCTTCCTCTAGGCAGCAAAACCAAATCCAAATAAAGATCATGAATGACAGGTACTCCTTCGTCGTTCAGCTCCATGTGCTTGATGATATCGAAATACCATTGAAGCACTTGATCTTGAGTATCCAGCATGACGGTGATGCTATGATGACGGTTCGCCGGAAACAGCATCAGCCAGGTATAGCCATCAGCAGCGATACAGATTCTTTCCTCAGCATACTGGACAAAAAGAGGCTCCCGTACTTTATCCAAGCACAGAAAGCTTACATATCCCTCGAACACATCGTCGTTCACATTCCGCTGATAATATCTTTTTTGCACAATTCTGCTCCAGTGCGGACGGTTCGCAATCTTTTGCTTCATAGGCGGCTTAAGGACCTCCGAATGATTTTGAGCAAACGGTAGTGCTCCGACCCAATTCCTTGCTCCAGCCGGAAGATCGCCGCAAGCGGGATCCACGGAATAACCTCCTCCTTAGAGAGGGGCAGCTCTTTTAGGTAGGATTGGGTATAGGATTTGTACAGCGATGCTCTTGCCAGATGGAACTGCCCGGCATTCGGAATATGATCGGGAAGCTCGGCTATTTTCAGCATGAGGGCGCTTAAGACGAAATCTGCGGCCCGATGTCCACTTTTGGCATTAATCCAATCAATAACGTAGGCTCCTTGCGCCGTAAGCAGCACATTATCCGGATGAAAGTCCCCGTGGCATACCTCCTGAGAGTCGGGCAGCTGCTCCAGCAGCCGAAGCGCCTTATCTTTCAAGCCGGAATCCAGCTTCACGGCCCTTATTTTCTTCTCATAAGCTTCTTTCTGTGAAGGAAGATGTTCCTTGCGGCATCGGTGAACCCTCGCGTGCAGCCGGGCACTTATCTCCCCTATCCATGCGGCTTTGGAGTGGTCCTCCAAGAGCACGTGCAGCAATGTCGGTCCTTCAAGCAGCTCATATACTATCCCGCCTCTGCCATTCACTTGTACGGTTGCATATGCCTTAGCCATCGGCAATTCAGAATCCTGAATCGTGGACGCCATTTTAAATTCATGTTCAATAACATTGAGCGGCGTATGAGCAAAAAACAGCTTCACAACCTGACCTTCCCCGTACCTGTATACCTCTGCTTCCCTACCTTGGCCGAGCTTCGCTCCCAGCTCCATTCAAGCTCCCCCTTTTTACCAGTTGGCCTTACGTCCGAAGCAGCTTACGTTCCCCGTTCTTCAAGTCCTCAAATAACGGCCGCTGTACAGTGCGTATCTCCTCTAGCTCCACTTCCGACAAATGCTTAAATTCCAGCACTAAAGATTCGTGATGACAATCTCGAAACAGGAGCGTGGTTCCGTCGGCTGCAAGCTTCTTCTCCCAGTCTGCTCCCGCTTCAAATATAAACATGACGAAGACGACTTCGTTGCCGTCCGGATACCGGTACTGCATTCTCGGACCGCTATAGACTGCGTAGAGCTCGCAATCATCAACGATAAGTCCCGTTTCTTCATAAACTTCTCTTCTCATCGTCTCTTCGACGGATTCCCCGGCCTCCATCCCGCCTCCGGGAAGCCCCCAATGGCCGTAGTCCGATCTTTTTTGCATCAGGATTCTGCCATCCCGATCCTTAATGACAGCTCCGCCAGTTACGATAATGCGCATTGCTCTTCCTCTCCCTTAGAAACCTAGGCTGAAGCTACCCATGGAGTTCCAACCGCTTCCTGTTGTTTTTCCAATAATGATACCCAGAGTAAACTGTCAGCACTGCCGCCGCATACATCAGGATCTGATCGAATTCTATTCCGCCGAACCAGAAGGCCAGCTCTTGATTCAGGATGACAGCCGTAACGGCTGCAACCTGCGCAGCGAGCTTGATTTTGCCCCAATGATCCGCTGCTAGCGCTATCTTTTTGCGAGCAGCGACGATCCGTATCGCTGTTATCAGCATCTCGCGAGCGATCACAATAGCGGCTATCCAGGAAGGAAGCTTATGGCTCTCGACCAAAACAATCAAGGCTGCGCTAATCAGCAGCTTATCCGCCAGCGGGTCAAGCAGCATGCCCAGTCGAGTAACCTGATTGCAGGTTCTTGCTACGTATCCGTCCAATCGATCAGTCGCCGCTGCAAGCAGGAATATTCCTGCTGCAACGATTTCCCCATAAGGCTCCATAGCCTTATTCGGGTAGGGATATAGAAACAGTACTACTAATGGAATCATGCAAATCCGGACTAACGTAATTTTGTTGGCCAGATTCATGACAGGCCTCCCTATGGATTGGATTTCACCAGTTCTGCTAGCTGCGGCGCCCCAGGACGTCTTGAATATATCTCATCGCGTTCTCGGTCAAATACTCGTGAGCTAGCTCGATTCTTTGAGTCTGTAAAAACATTTTGACCAAAGTGCTGCTCGTATTCAAATGCTGGGTCGTCGGCGTCAAATAGACCGTTTCGGCAAAGCACGCTTTTTGATTGTACTGCTCCAGCTTGATTTCATAGTCCAGATCTGTAGAACCTCTAATCCCTCTGATGATGACATCCATGTGGTTCTCTTTAATGTAATCGGCAATAATGCCGGCATAATGGACGACACGAACCGCCTGATCGAGATGAAGCGTGGATAACCTAGCAATCTGGTATCGTTCCTCCGGTGAAAACATCGCCGTCTTGGATTTGTTGATGGCTATGACCACATCGATTTGATCGAACAGCCTTGTAGCCCGCTCCAAAATATTCAAGTGCCCCAGCGTAAACGGGTCGAACGACCCAGGGTAAATGGCTTTCATACATTTTCCTCTCTTTCCGGAAACATAGAACAATAGGTTTGTTATGCCCACCCAATTTGGAAGTAATCCCCATTCCTCTATACTAGCCGAACAGATCCCTGTTTGTAAAATGGACGATGCCTTGCCGCCAATGGACCCCTGTGAACTTATTAGAGCTTGTCCCTTTCTGGTTCTAACTCGCCGGAATACAAAATCCCCCACAAAGCGGATATCCAGAGACTTTGCAGGGAGTACCATTACAAAATCTATAAAATATCAAGAAAACCGGTACGAGACTGCTGTTCGTACCGGCTTCATTCATCTGTTCTTATGTAGATAATAGCAGCTTCAGCTTTTCTCCGCCCGTTACCGCGAAGCCCTCCCTTTGATAAAAGGCAAGACTTCTCACGAATGCAGGCAAAGGAGGCGTGCTTACTTCCAATCTTGTCCATTCCATAGCATTGGCATAAGCAACGGCTGCAGCCATCAACTGCCTGCCCACTCCTTGAGATCGATATTCACTGCAAATATACAGCTCCTGAATGATGCCGAAGGAACCGTTGGCGTACAGGGAGCTGCTTGGGGACATAGACAAAAATCCGACAAGCTCCCCCTTATCCTGATGTTCCGCCTTAATAACGATATAGGTGCCGGAGGAAAGAAGCCTTTTGCAGCATTCCGGCGCATCACTCGGATCAAAGGCCGTAAGGTCTCCGCCCGAAGAACCGATAATTTCTTTCATCAGCTCTATGTATAAATCGGTTATCCTTCGATAGTCCTGGACATCGCATTGGCTAATCTGAATCATACACCTCCGCCCCTTTCCCCTTTCTAATCCCCCGAAATAGCCAACTGCATGTTCAGGCGTCCACCGTTATTCTTGAGTTATCTCGTCGAATTTCCCCTGCTCCAGCTGTTCCTTGATTAATTCCAGGGTTTTCAGGCTGCCTAACAAATAGTGCTGCTTTTCCTTCGTATCTACAACGCTGACCGGCGTATCCTTGATCTGTTGAATTTTTTCTTCCAGCCATAAAATCATTATCTCTTTTTTCATGCCTTTTCCTCCGCTTACTGTTCATTAACTCGTTAACTACCCTACCTATTTTAACATGAAATCACTAGTTTGCGCTTCAAGCCAATCATCCGGGCAAAAGGACATTATTTCCGCAGGGACGAATGTAGATTTAACGCTTTGAGTACGATCTCCGGACTCATACCGGTCCGCTCATGAATTCTTGCAGCCCACTCTTCGTTGGTATCCAGCTGCGGCTCCTTGGTTAAGCCCTCGCTGCTGCTTATGAAGCTGCTCCAGCTATCAAATTCCCAGTGAATGACTTCGCGGGATGCTGGCAGTCTCATCTCGACTAACGGATGTCTTAACAAAGACTGGGAATAGCACGCTGCCGCCATCCATTCATCGCTCCCGATCGGGGTTAAATCAAACGATTGATAGCTTACTTTTCCATTTGGCCGAATATAGGAGAATCTGACCCCGGGGCTCGTTGCTTCTACCTTTACTTTCCCCCCAGTAACGAAGCCCGCGAGCTCTGCTTGGCTAAAATCCTCATTATCCGGGTCAATCAACACAGGTTCGATCCATTGATCTCCCAGATCACAAAAATATCGATATCCTTGATGATTTACGGCCACCACCGCAACATGAGCCTTCGGCGTACACAGGCCATGGCCCACTCCATAGGCTTCCATTCCCTCGGCCTTGTATTTATGAATAAGCCACGCAGCAAGATCAAAGCAATTACCCGATAATCCATACTGCTGGCGATGCTCCTCCATGACCTCTACGGTTCTCTGCCTGCCGCTGCCTGAAACCGAAGCAATCCAAGCTTTCGATAATGTTTCCATAGGAAACGTATCGAATTGCTTCCATATATCCAGCACGTCTTGAGTAGCTCTCATAGCATCCTCCTGAGAGAGACGAATTTTCCACATTGTACCATACTTTACATAGTGGTGTGTGTGCAGTGGGAATATGCATAGAAAAAAACAGATGCCCGCGGCACCTGTTTACCTATAAAGTATCGAATTCAACAGGCATGGAACCAATGCCTTGCTGCCGAAAGTCGGGATGCACCGCCAATGGAGCCAGGATCACGGCCTGAAGCACACAATCTTTCACCATAATAGATTGAGGGGTGAATAATACATGCCCCACCACACGTCCCCTGCTTTCTGCAACGATCGATAACTCCGGGTCATATGTTCTGCGTTTTCGGAGCAGGCTAGTCAAGGTGCTTTCCCCGATACCGAATCCATGGGTGAAGCTATGGGCATGCAGTTCGGCAATGGACCCATAATCGTCCGGTGTTTCCGTCCGCAGCATGATCTCCATGGGTTGATTCCCCCCCTTATTAACATTGGACACTACTGCACAACCATAGGAGTCTTATTCTGCATCGAGCCTGGGCGGCTTCCTGGAATTGCTCAGCTGCTCGAACGCATAAGCCAGCTTGATAAGAACAGGTTCGGTAAAAGCTGTTCCGACGAACATAATGCCGTAGGGTCTCCCGTCCTTCAAATATCCTGCCGGTACGGCAAGGGAAGGATATCCGGCTTTGGCGGCAATCGTATCCCCTAACGTCTCGGGAAATAAAAGAGCGTCAAGATGATGCTCCCGCATCGTTCGGTCTATGCCTTCCGTTCGAGATAACCGGATATCGTTCAGCCGATCTCTAATATATTGGGGCTCCTTCAGAGAACCGGAAGTTTTCTCCGAGGCAATGAGAATTTTTTGACCATATTTCAAGGCTTGCTCCGCATGGGCTTCATTAAAGGCTATAAGCTCTTTCAGTGAATGCACGGGAAGATGCGGGGGGAGCTTGCTCAAATAAGCGTTAATGTCCGCTTTGAAATCATGCAGGAACACGCTGGATCGAAACTGGGAAAGCTCCTCCGCCGAGTGAATATTGGCCGGGTCAATCAATTGCGCGCCTGCTTCCTCTAATTGAAGAAGGATTTGGGTAAAAAGCTGCCTTTCCTCTTCCGTCATATCCTCATGAAACCCTTGACGCGGTACACCGATACGGGCTCCTTTCAGCCCGTTTTTATCGAGGAATAAGGTATAGTCAGTGACTCTGACTCCCAGTGAACAACGTGTTACCGGATCCTGCGGATCCAATCCGCACAGCACGCCGAGAAGAATGGCCGCATCCTCAACGGTACGGGCAAGCGGACCTGCCGTATCCTGGCTGTGGGATAGCGGAATAATCCCGCTGCGGCTAACCAGCCCCAACGTAGGCTTGATGCCGACGACGGAGTTCTGCACTGCCGGACTGATGATGGATCCTGATGTTTCCGTACCTACAGCTGCGGTCGTCAAGTTGGCGGCCACGGCTGCGGCAGAGCCGGTACTTGAGCCCCCGGCAAATAAGTTCCTCCCATAAGGATTTAGAACTTGCCCTCCTCTGGAGCTATAACCGGCAATCATCCCTTCGGTCATGAAGTTGGCCCACTCCGTCATATTCGCTTTGCCCAGAATAATAGCCCCCGCTTCCCTGAGGCGGGAAACGATAAACGCATCTTCGTTGGCATAATGATCCGCGAGCGCTATAGAACCGGCGCTAGTATGCATTTTATCCCCCGTCTGGATATTATCTTTCACTAGCACTGGAACCCCATGCAGCGGCCCGCGGACTTGACCTGCACGCCTCTCGGCATCAGCTGCTTCCGCCGCATGCAGCGCATCCGGATTCAGCTCTAATACGGCGTTGATACACGGGCCTTGCTGGTCATAGGCGGCTATCCGTTCCATGTACTGCTGTACGAGGTCGAAGGACGAGCATTCCCCCCGCTCCATTGCCTTCTGAAGCCTGGCTATTGTCGCTTCTTCTATATTTAACACAGGAAGACCTCCTTTTTCTTAACACCCTTCATTATTTCTAAATGGTACCATACACCTTCTAATTTCACTTGGGAAAGAATGACTCTAATGGAATAAATCCTGTCTCCTACAAAAAGAAAAAAGCTTGATTGCTCAAGCTTGCTTGATTGCTCAAGCTTTTCAATTCCGCATCGTAATAAGCCAGCCTATATCTGTATTACGTGGATAGACCGTTCCTTCAGCTGCTCAAGCATCGTCGGGTCTGTTTTCCCGTCCGTTATGACATAGTGGATATCATCCCAAGCAGCGACTTGAGCCAGCGACTGCTGCCCGAATTTGCTGTAATCAGCCAATACGAAGGTCCTATCGGCGATACCGATCATTTTCTGCTTAATCAGTGCCTGAAGCTCGTTAAATTCACTAAGTCCCCGTTGAAGATGGAGACCTTTGCAGGAAATGAACGCTTTATCCACATAGTACGTGCTTAACGAACGTTCTGCGAGCGGACCGACATAAGAGAGCGATCTGGAAGAAAGCAGACCGCCGGTAGATATGACCTTGATTCGTTCCTTCGCGCTTAATTCCATTGCGACTTTGATTGAATTGGTCAATACGGTTAAAGTGACGTCCGGCAGCAGCTGTGCCATATACCAGGCCGTTGAGCTGGCGTCCAGAATAATCCGGTCATGCTCGTTGACATGACGAACCGCCTCCTGGGCGATTCGACGCTTTTCCTCCGCATTCGTTGTCTCCCGCTCCATATATGGAGTCTCCGATTGTGAGGAAGGAATGCTGATCGCCCCGCCATGACTGCGCAGCAGCTTGCCCTCGCTTTCGAGCTTATCCAAATCCCGGCGGATCGTTTCTTCCGTCACTTCACAAATTGCACTGAGCTCCGATACACGGATACTTCCTCTTTCGTTGACGAGCTGTACGATTTTTTGCCATCTTTGGGCAACCAACATCCTAATCCCTCATTCGTTTCTATAATTAGTCAAACCACAATAACGCTTGCTGCTTCCAAGCTTCGAATTCCTGACTTTGGCAGGCAGCGCTATTCTGGATTGTATCTATAGCTTGTAGATATGGTGCAACTGATCCCAGCGCCATATATTGTACAACAAGATGGACGATTGCACTAGCATTCCGCTCCAACTCAGCCGATAACATAGGTCTTTGTCTTACTCATACCCGCCCTCTGCAACAAATCAAAAAATCCATGCAACCACAACTCGTTGTGACATGCATGGATTTTAGAAACATTCGGAATATTTGTTCTAGTAATAAATTGTTATGAATTGTTATGATTAGCAGCATAGCGGATATTTACCGGCGTTCCGGGTTCCAACCGTCTGCTCCGCCCAAAATATTACTTACCGTATAAACTGCCGCCTCTTCAGGAGCCAGCTGTCTTGACCAGGGCACTCTCGCCTCCGGATTCGCCCCGTCCCCGCGGCTTGCGTATTCGTAATACCGGCTTGTTGCTTCCCGCTCAGGGTCGTTCCAGTTGTGCCAGCCTTCCGGTTTGACCGACGCATCCATCTCCGTACGGATCCAGGCCACATGGGCAAAGGGTCTCCAAGGCCTGCCTAGGTACACATCCGTCATCCCTTCATCCGCGGTTACCTTGCAATCCAAAAATACATAGCCGTACAGCTGCTGCTCCGGAGTAGACGCCGCTGTCAAATAGCCGCCTTTTCGCTTGCTATGGATCTCGCATCGTTGGAACACCGCACAGGCCGGACCGAAAATAAAGTCAACGTCCCCTTCAATACGGCATTCGTCATAATACTGCCTGCTTTCCCCGGTGTATAGCGTATCCTGAAAGCCGAGCATCGTGACATGGCGAAACACAGCCCGGTCACCGGTTACAAACACCGCAACCGCCTGCCCTGTTCCTTGGCCCGACGCATTGCGGATCGTTAACTGCTCCGCCGTGAAATCGTCTCCATGAAAATATGTGCTGGAGCTTCGGAACGTTCCGAGCGGCTCTCCATCTTCACCTAACGTTTTGGCATTATCGGAATAAGTCAAAATAACGCCTTCGCGTGATTCCCCGATCAAATGCAAATTGCGTTTTTCCTTCGGGACGATAAGCTTCTCCTCATACACTCCGTTTTTTATGTAAATGGTGATTGTTTGGTCGCTTCCATCCGGGGAAGCATCCACAGCCGCCTGTACAGTACGGAAATCACCGCCGCCTTGCTGATCTACTATCCATTTCATAGCCCGCATGCTCCCTTGTATAATAGATTTAAGATCCTTGCGCTAATTGCACTGCATCAATGGCTGAACCTTGTACTTCCCGGTCCGCCCCGACGCATTCACGCTTCACAACGCATCCATGTTATCACAAGCAGTCCTGCGTTTCTTTACTGATTTATGCTTCATTTGGAAGCAATTTCAGTTTTTTTGTCATTCGTGGCAGTATTTCCGGTTCACTTAAATAAGCCGGCAATTCGCCCTAAAGCGACTTGCCGGCTCAGCCTTACCATTTGTTATTCTCTCAATCGATTCGGGTTGAAAGTGTCACCGGGAGCCGGCCGGGAATATGGACAACAACTTCATCCGAACCCTCATCATATTCAGCAAATGCCGATGGCTCTCCGCCGTTTCCGGAGGCATGAAATACAGCTACGAATACGGTATCCTTCACGAGCTTCCTTCTCCGTATCAAAGTGCTTCTCCTGCCGACGGACGGCATCGCGATGGATTCCGCCAAATACAGCTCCTCCCCTGGCTGCGCACCCAGCGCTATCAGGGACAATCGTTCATCCGGAGACTCCTTATTCCACTTCCACGTCATCGTCCATTGGCTCTTATTCCAACATCCTGTTCTAGGATTGCTAAAATATTGATATCCGTCCTCCGAACCAAGGACATCTCCGGCAGTCTCTTTCCAGCGCAGGTCCATTAGGGCATCCTGGTCTATGACAGGCAACCCTTGGGTATGAATAATCCAATCGATATCCTTCTCTTCCTTGCACTGAACCCGGAAAACATCCAGCAGAATATCATCCTTCATCATGATTTTACGTTTCAACACGGTATCGGGATAGGCGCCGCTAACTTCCATGACTGCCTCCATGACTCCATCGTCATGGGTTCTCATCACCCGTATGCATCCTTCCGCCTCTGCCTGGGACCGGCCGCCGACGACTACGGTATTGTGGGCTGCCGTCTGTTTGAAATAATCGAAGTGGATCGGGTTGCCGTACGGCAGCATGCCAGCATCGGTCAACCATGGATGTCCGCCTGCAAAGTAAAGCAAATTCAGCTTGTCCTGATGACCATGCCAGCCGCCATGCTCTCCATAATCAATCATCGCGAGGCGCCCTTTCTTCAGGGAGTCCCCCTGCTGTTTAAGAAACAGCATCCCCGCTTTCTTAAGATGCACGAATCCGTCGTGATGAATCGTAGTGCTATTATGGCCGACAGGCTGGGATGGCGTCTCCTCCTCAAAGCCGAAGAGAAGACTGTAGAGTGAATCTCTGTCCCCGCTTCTTCGAACAACCTCATGGCCTATGCCGATATAACGCGCCGCGAACTCGAATAGATGCGCATACTTCCTTATATTCACCTCTGCCGAGTCATGAATCGGGGGCAGCGTCCCGTCAGGAAACATACATTCCAACGGAGCACGATACATGGACTGAAAGCGCGGATCCTGATAGAGATGCAAATCAAAGCTTTCCGCCGCAAGGACGATCAAGGTCTGGGCCTCTAAGGTATAGAAATGATATCCCCAAGCGCCTTCATACCAGAAGCCGTCTTCTCCCAGGCTGTTAGCCATTTGAAAATAAAATCCGTTGGACGGATCATCGAGAACCTGCTGCATCATCTCGCGACGATTTAAGGCTGCAGCGACCAAAGCCTTGGACGCATTATGATAGGTCTGCCAGTTCGATATGCCTGCCGGGTTATTCGCAATGACATCCAGGGCAGGAAGCAGCAGGCCGCGGGTGATATGGTTGATTTCGTCCAAGGTGAACACATCCTGCAGCTTCAGTATGTGAAAGCCCTGCGCAAGCAGACAAAGCCAGCTCGCCTCAGATAAGGTCTGGCACATCACCTTGCCGGATGTATGGCTGGCCCCGCCATACCGGTCATGCAGCGGATATTGCTGATAATGATCAGCATAAAACAGCAGCACCCGCTTAGCCCAATCGGCCCAGCGAATATCTCTATCTATTCCGAACAGTACAGCCGCATTGCGGCATGTCTTACTGTAATTCCAATGCTCGTTCGCCGTCGCTACCTCGTCCCAGGGCGAACCGCTCCATACGCTTCCGCAGGTCGGGCAGCGATGGTGATGCCGGTCGATCAGAATCAATCGGTCTCCGTCGGCAGGACAGTTATAGTCATGGCTCCAGCCGCCACCAAGCAGCGGAATGTCGAAGGGTTGAGCCAGCATCTCCTCCGGCTGGCGGCGAAACTGCTCATAAATGCGCTGAACCTCTGGATAACGCTTACATTTCTCTCGAATCTGTTCAAAATAACCCTTGCTCCACATACAAATTCCCCCTGTCCTATCGTTATGCCTAAGATTGCTTCCTGTTCAGGTTACCAAAATTCAGTGCGGGAAAGTTACGGTCTGTTGGGCAAAAATGTCGTTATTTTACGCATCCTATCGAATGCCGTAACCGGGAGTTAAAATTTACAAAAAAATTCGTCGAATTCAACATATTGTTTTTTACATTCGTATATTTTATAATCACTTGTACGTCTTATTACGGAGTGACGAAAGTGACATTAATAGAAGATTATCAACTAGTAGAACAACCCTTACATAGATTACCGGATGATCCGTTTCCATATCCCGATTTTACCGGAGACCAGCCTATGATGAGCCCCACGTTACAGCGCATTCTAGACTACTTGTGCCCTTGCCCCGCCTTCATTGCTGACCGGCGATGCAACATTATCGGCTGGAACAAAGCGGCCAGCGCAGTGACTAGCAGTATAGGTCCGATCGGCAGCGAAGAAAGAAACATTGTCTGGCTTTCATTCATGAGGCAGGAGATGCGCGAGCTTGTCGTAAATTGGGAGGATTTCGCCAAGGACTTCCTGACCATCTTCCGCAATTATTATGGGCAATATTCAGGTGATCCATGGTATGCCGACTTTACCGAGCTATGCGGACGTGTCAGTCCACAATTCAGCCAGCTTTGGCAGCATGGCGATTTACCTACAACTGCTCCTGTTACCGTACGAGAGCTGAACCATCCGGAAGCCGGCAATATGAGATTTGAGATCACTTCTTTTCAAGTATACGCCCATGCTGATTTGCGCTGCTGCGTGTATACCCCGCTTCCGGAATCAGAAACCGAATCCAAGATGAGATGGCTGATGAAAGACATCTCCTAGATATCAGCATACAATACCTTGATCCCGGGCAAACCTTTTGATCTGTACGGGAACCCCCTGTTTACTGCTTTCAATAGAAGCGAACAACAATATCATAGAGTGGAGATTCGATTCGATATCGGTCTCCATTTTTTGTCCGCCTCGAACCCAGTGAAGGAAGGCATCCAGCAAATAATCATTCCCCCACTTGGGGTTCATCTTCAGCTCTGCCGCCGTTCCGATAGGGCTAGCCTTCAGACGATTGTCCTCTTCCCTGAATATTTCGATTTGCCCTCGATTTAGCACGATGGTAGCCTTTTCGAATTCAGCGCGAATGTACTCCTTTTCCCAGCTGTTCTGTGGTGAAGCATTGCACCAGGCCGTTTCATAGGAGGCACGGACGGAGTTTTCAAATCGCATCGTCAGCAAGGCCTGAGCGCTTCCCGTATAGTTCCCCCATCGGGGTGTCCAAGAATCCATATAAACGCTTTCACAATGAGCTCCAGCCAAGTTTTCCAGCAAATCCAATTGGTGAATTGCACCCTCGATGAGCATCGTATCCTGCATCTTGGCTTGTCTCTCTTTCAAGCCGTCCCTCCTGTGCCAGTTAAAATTCATGACGATGTAGTCCAGTGCACCATAGTCTCCGGAACGAACCAGCTCGCGAAACGTCCATATCGGCTGGCGGAATCGATGGGTCATGGTTACTCCCATTTTTCGATTCAGCCTGCGGGCGGCTTCCACCATTCGCATGCAAGAATCTAACGTATCCGATATCGGCTTCTCGCTCAATACGTCACAACCCGCTTCCATGGCCGATATCGCTATCTGTTCGTGGGTATGCGGCGGGGAAGCTATGATGCAGATTTGCGGCTGCGTCTCTTCCAAGGCTAGCTTCACATCCGTAAAGCACTGGCTTTCGTTTAACCCAAGCTGCTGCCCGGCCGTCTTTAAGCTATCCGGATTCACATCGACTGCAGCCACAACCTCAACCAGACCTTCCTGAATGGCCTTGGGGAGCGTTTGTGTACACCAGGTTTTGCCCCAGCCTCCGGTTCCGACTATCATCGTTCTAATTGGCAAGCTCATCCTTCTCATCCCTTTTTAGTATTAATAGATCGGCACATCAAGTTATCCCCGGCCCCTACATCTGCTCGCCGGACTTGACAGCTTCCCTCTATTATCTGGGGCTCCCAAGCTCAAAGCCATGTCTTCAGGTTTTGAATACATGGAATAATGTCGGAACTTCCGAAGGATTGCTCAGCCTTCCGTGGGTTCCAACAAGCGGCCGCTATCACTTTTCCACCCATTTGAACCATTCGGGGTACATTCTGTTCCACCTCGGAACGCTCAAAAAAAGACCGCCCTTGCTGCCGATAAATCGGTGCAGCCACAAGGCGGTCTTCATTCATCATAAAAAGCATTGTACAACAGCAATCGTCATCAGCCGGCGCTTTCCTTGCCTTCCTCCCGGTTCCACAAGTGACGAAGCTCCTCGCTCGTCTGAAGCAGCTCCTCAAGCGATCCTTCCGCCTCGATGCGGCCCTCCTTGAGAACTATGATATGATCGGCATGCGACAATGCCGTCTTGCGATGGGAGATGACAAGGCAAGTAGCTTGCCCTTGTCGCTGCTCGTAAATACGCTCCCAGAGCTTCCGCTCCGTCTCGACGTCCAGGGCGCTCGACAAATCGTCGAACACAAGCAGCTCCGCGTCGCGAACGAACATCCTGGCCGCCGCCGTCCGCTGAGCCTGCCCGCCTGACAGCTTAACTCCACGAGGCCCTATGACCGTCTCCAGCCCATGCTGAAGGTGCTCGATATCAGGGTCGAGAACGGCAGAATGGATCGCCTCCTGCAGCTGCCGTTCGTTCCGCTTTGTTCCAAGCAAAATATTATTTCTCAGCGTGTCGCTGTATAACCGCGGAACCTGAGGCGTATACGCGCTGTGCGGCGGCACGAAAAATTCCCCCAAATGATCGACAGGCTTCTGATTCCACCTCACCGTCCCCTCCTCCTTAGGCAGCAGCCCAAGCAGCGTTCGGACCAAGGTGGTCTTACCCGAACCGATTCTGCCGGTAATAACGGTGAACGAACCCCGGGGGATTCGGAACGAGATATCCTCGATGCCTCTGCCGGTTTCCGGGTACCGGTAGGTCAGTCCCCGAACCTCCAGCTCCGCAAGCCCGTCTTCACCAGACAAGGCCTGCTGCTCCCCGGCAGGCTCCTTCAGCTCGGATCGCAGATAGAGCGGATGATGTTCTGCTGCTGCGCTAATATCGGAGCTTTGAAGCAGGTGCTCCAACCGCTGCTTCGCTACCGTACTTTGTTTGAAATAGGTCAGGAACTTCCCGAAATTTTGAATAAACTGGGTGACGAACGTCAAGTAATAGACGAACAAGGCAAAATCCCCGACCGTAAAGCTCCCCTCACGCATCGACTGAGCGGCCAACAGCAAAATGAAGCCCGTTCCGATATTGACCGTATTGGAGAATACGGAGTCCAGCACCTGGTTCAGCAGCTTATCCTTCAGCATAGCTTGCCGCCGGTGATCGTTCAGCTGGCGGAACCGCTGAATCACCCTCTCCTCCGCACCTGCAACTTGAATGGATTGGACAGTGCTGAACATTTCGCTGATGGCGCCTGTAACCTGGCTTGTCGCTTCGCGGCTCGCGGCCCTGTACTTTTGCAGCAGGGTAGTCGAAAGCTGAGCGATGGTAACCACGATAACCAGAGGGAGAAACACCCATAAGGTCATCCCCGGATTAATTCCATACAAGATATAGAAGGAAACGACCGCAAAGCAGGTCATTCCGAAAGCATCGACCGACCAGCTAATGGTCTCCTCTATTTGATCCACATCATCCCGGAAGCTGCTGATGGCTTCCCCCGGGGAGCAGGGAATCGCTTTGGCCCCGGGCTCCATCAGAATACGCTTCAACATATTTCGGCGCAGCAGGGCGCCGATGCGGAACCTGAACTGTACGTCCGTAATAAAGCCCAAGAGGATCAGAACCCCTTTACCGACTGCAGAAGCTATCAGCAGGACAATCAGCGTTCCAATGCTGAAGCCGTATACTGCTCCTCCTGATAACGTATCGAAGAACTGCTTCGTAATCCAGCCCGGAACGATAGGAGCCAAATAGATCAAAGACCAGGCTACAGCGTTAATCGTGTATAAGAACGGGCGGTATTTCATCAACCGCCATAGGAAAGTAAATGTGGTCATGCCAGCATCTCCTCCATTCCGACCTGCAGCATTTGATTGTATCGGGAACGATGGTCAGCCGCAAGACGTACTCTGTCCCCGAACTCTATTACCCTTCCTTGCTCAAGAATGAGGATTTGATCTGCCCTTTGGATCGTCGCCAACCGATGAGCTATGATAATGCAAGTCCGGTGGACCAGCAGCCGGCTGATCGCCTGCTCGATTTTTTGCTCTGTTGCCGGATCCAGCCGGGACGAGGCTTCGTCTAGAATAATAAGCCCCGGATCGGTCAGAAATACCCGGGCAAAGGAGAGAAGCTGCGCCTCTCCCGCAGACAATCCGCCTCCTCCTGATTCCAGCTGGCTGTCAAGGCCGGATGGCAGCGAAGCAAACCATTCCTTCAAGCCCAGTTCCTCCAGCACCTCGATAATACGCCGATCTTCTATGTCCTCACGAAAGAAGGTAAGATTATCGCGAACCGTCCCTTGAAATATTTCAATGTTCTGCGTAACCATGCCGACCTTGCTCCGAAGATCGCGCAGGGTGGCGTCCCGGATGTCCACTTGCTCGAGAGAGATTCCCCCTTCACGAACGTCATAAAAGCGCAGCAGCAGTCTTGCCAGCGTCGTTTTGCCGCTTCCTGTGCGGCCGAGCACCCCGAGCACTTTGCCGCGCCCCAGCTGAAAGTCGATTTGATGCAGCGTTGTCGTATGGTCTTCATAACCGAATACGACGCGGTCAAACTTCACGGACAACGGACCTGACGGCAGAGGCAGACCGATTCCGTCCCGAATGGCGGGTACGGTAGCCAACAGCTCGCGTATGCGAATAATGCTTGCGTCGGCTTTTTGCAAATCCTCCATTTGGGTTCTGATCTTCTCAATCGGCTTGCTCATCAATTCCGTATAATAGAAGATCATGTATACCGTTCCGAGCGTGATGGCTCCCTGCTTCCAAAAATAAGCGCTAAGAGCGAAGGCAATCGCATTGCCGATCGTGAAGATAACCAGCGTCGTTATCCACATACTGGCCCAGCCCAGGAAAGCCCGAATCCGAATCGGAAGCCACTCACGAATGAGTGTATGAAACCGATACATGACATACCCCGTAGCTCCGTTCGCTCTCGTATCTTCCGTCCCCTCCAAATGCTCCCCAAGAAAGCCGTAAAAGCGGGAGCTCATTTGACGCAAGGCTCCCCAATGCGGTACAGCGAACTTTCGTATGTATTGAATGGCGTAAATAGCCAAGATGACAAACAGCGTCATTCCTGTGCCGATAACCCAGCCCTCCCGGAACAACAGCACCAGCATGCCGACGACAAGCAGCAGATTGCTCAGCAGCGTCACGACAAAATTGGAAAAGAAGTTGGCCAGATTGTTGATATCTCCGTCCACCCTCTCAATGATGGCTCCCGAAGTATGCGACTTATGAAACGACATATCCAGCTTCATGCAGTGCTCGGCAACATCTCCGCGAAGCTTGTTGGTCGCAATCCAGCCAATATTTTCGCCGATATACGTTGCTATGACGGTAATGACCTGCTGCAGCAGCGAAACCCCGATAAAGAGCCCTGCAGCATATAAAAGCGGGGCAGTGCTTTCCTGCGTTTTGGCCGTATCGATAAAATAACGGATAATTTGCGGGTTCACCAGCTGCATGATAATACTGCCGATCAGCAGCACGGACAGCCATACGATACTCCCGCCCTGCTCGCGCAAATAGCTCGATAATAAAAGAGCATACTCCTTAATAGGTATTTTTTGTTTGGTTATTTTTTGTTTCATCCCTATGCCTCCTAGAATTGCGACTACCTTAACAGTCAGTCGGAATCGTTCCTAAAACCGGCCATCTGTATTTCAAATTCGCACCCGCGTAAAAGTGGATTGGTTCACCTGTCGAATACGCATGTCGGTGTTGTTGAGATGCGATCTAGCCTATCACAAATTGGAAAAAAAGCGTATGGATGTAACTTTAGTAGATCGAGTGCGGAACGTCAACGGATTTTTCAAATAAAATCAAGAAATCTGCCCACGGAATGACAAAATGTTTTGGTACCGCTTTCTAAAAATGGTTTTACCCTCCTGAACCCCATGCTATAATAGGAGCAGTTAAGTTGAATAGGAGCCGTGCCCATGTCGTTACAACCATTTCGCCGCTTCCCTGCCTGGATGCGCCTTGCCGCATTCGTCCTTGCAGCAGGGTTACTCGCACTACTCCGCACTTCCTCCACGGAAGAGGCTCCCGCACCCAGAAAACCGCTTCAGCTGGATATATCGACAGAGGACTGGAGTAAGGAGGAGCTGGAACGAAGTCCCAACGTGATCGTCGTTCTAAGTGAAGCCTTCTGGGATCCGACCTTGATCGAGGGCTTAACCTTCAGCAAGGACCCTATACCTACCTATCACGCTCTGAAAGAGAAATATACGAGCGGCTGGATGCTGTCCCCGCAATTCGGAGGCGGCACGGCCAATGTAGAGCTGGAGGTGCTGACAGGCAACTCGATGCGTTTTTTGCCTGAAGGCTCCATCGCTTATGAGGAGTTTATTAAAAGGGACGTCGATTCCCTGGCAGCGATTATGGCCAGACAAGGCTATACGGCTACCGCTATCAGCCCTTTTTACAATTGGTATTTCGACAGCCGCAACGTGTACAGGCATCTCGGATTCTCCCGCTTCATCAGCTTTGAATATTTCAACCCTAACGAATATGTCGGGCCTTATATCGGCGACCATGCCGTAGCCAAACGAATTATTGAGGAAAGCGAGCGAAGTGAAGGACCGGACTTTATCTTTGCCAATACAATGGAAAATCATTATCATTACTGGTCCAACAAGTTCAAACGCAATACGATTGAAATCAAGGACACCAGAGGAACAATGTCCGGTGAAGCATTGAGCATTTTGGAAACGTATGCACAAGGGGCCAGCGGTGCCGATAACATGCTTCATGAGCTCGTGGATCATTACAGCAAAGTAAAGGAGCCTACGATAATCGTTTTTTTCGGCGATCATCTGCCCTTCCTTGAAGACGACTATTTCGTATACCGAGAGAGCGGTTACATCGAAGGCGAGAACGACCCGAACTTTCTGGAGAAAATGTACAGCGTCCCCGTGGTCGTCTGGAACAATTATAAACCGGATGTCAAAGATACGCTGCATTTCAGCCCTTCGTTCCTAGGTCCTTATGTGCTTCAGCTGGCCAAGCTGCAAGGAAGCGGATATACCGAGTATTTATCCCGGTTATCGAAGCAAATCCCTATTATTCCGCCGAAGTCCTATTATAAGGAAATGAACATCAACGAAGAGGATTTGGCCGAATACAAGGCCAGGCAGGATCAAATCCTGTTTGGCGATCTCGGAGAGGAGCAGCCCGGCACATCCGCTTCCACCTACATTGTTGGGTACGGCGACCCCGTTATTACTTCGGTGACACCAGACAAAATAACACTGGGTGACGGCATTGTCAACGAGCTGAAGAAATCTGCGACCGTTACCGTCAAGGGAGGACGCTTCGGAATCGCTTCTACTATTTATGCTAACGGTATCGCGCTTCCTACCACATGGCTCTCCGAAGAAGTCATCACGGCCGCCATTCCTAAAGAGCTCGTGGAGAACTCATCGGCTGTCGAGCTGCAAGTGAGGGTCGTCGATGAGAAAGAAACCGTGTTAGGTCAATCACAACCTTATCCCCTTCCCATCGTTAGTAAAAAGCCCTGAGCGACGCTTCCAGTCTCTCGGGGCTTCCCTATGTATGGCTTACTGGGCACCAAAGAATACAGATGAGGGACTCGGCTTGCCGCCCTCTTTCCGCTTCATCTCATCAATGGCTTGCAACTCCGCCTCAGCATGAAATCTTTGGCCCCGAAGTCAGTTCATGTCATTGGGGCTGCATGGCTTTCAGCTTCCGGTATGCTGCCGGCGTCATTCCTTTCGTTTCCCTAAATATCCGCGAAAATGTATTGTAGGAGCCGTACCCGGTTTCGAGCGCAATGTCGGATACGTTCATTTCAGTAGAGACCAGCAGGGCGCACGCCTGTCTAATCCGGACCTCATGTACGAAGGCGAGGAAATTTTGCCCAACAGCTTTTTTAAACAGCTCGCTCAAATACGGCACACTAAATCCGAAACTATCCGCAATGCCCGATAAGGTCAGATCATCCTGATAATGGGTGTGGATATAATGCAGCACCTGCCAAATGCTCCCCTTAGGCTGTACCTTATCCTTCTCGCACAGGGTACCGCCCACCGCTCCCGGCGATTCGGCGCTTCTTCGAAACCGGTCAAAGCGGACCAACACTTCCGTAAGCTTGGCTTTGAGAAGCGCATGCTTCCACAAATTCTCCTCCATGTACTCCCTGCGCATTTCTTCCAAGGCCGACACAAAATAAGCATGCTCGGATTCCTCGATTTGGGCAAAAGGCGGCAGCGACTCTTCCGCTTGGAGCCAGTCGATCCCCGGAATCTGTTCCCCTTGCGCATACAGATGCAGCCCGAAATTACAGTTATATAAAATAAGCGGCTGACCCGGCTCGGAGATGATCTCGTGATACTGGTAAGGCATAACGAGAGTGAAGGTCCCCGGCATCATCCGATGCTCCACGCCGTTAATAATCTCCGATCCATACCCCGCAATGACGTATGAAAATTCCATAAAATCATGCCGATGCGATTCGAAGCCGTTTTCCAGCCTATGAATCTTTATATGGAAAGGAAAGGACGAATCCATATTCGGATAATGGGTTACATACCGCGGAATGACAGCCATATCCAAATTCACCCCTGCTGAAATATTGGGATATCTCCCGTAAAAATTGGGACGCTTTTTATTGCGTTCCATCTTACTATAAGAAAGAAATCGTTTTCTGACAACATGCGGTTTGTCCAAAAATTGATGCACTTCTTCGAAACCGTTTTTCTTCGAAAATTATAAGGAGGGTCTCCATTGAAATCACAACCTATTCGCATTGGCATCCTGGGAGCCGGCAACATAGGCCGGGTCCATATTCAAACGTTTCAACAGCTCCCGCAGGATGCAATCGTTACTGCGGTCACCGATTCCTACTACCCGCTGGCACAGCAGAGGGCTGCGGAATACAGCATCCCCCGCTGCTGCGAAACCGCGGAGGAGCTGCTGTCCGACCCCGATATCGATGCTGTTGTCATAGGAGTCCCCAACAAATGGCATGCTCCGCTGGCAATTCAGGCTCTTAAAGCAGGCAAGCATGTGCTGTTGGAGAAGCCCATGGCTATCGATGTTCCTTCGGCCCGCGACATCGTCAATGCCCAGCGCGAGAGCGGCAAGGTGCTCATGATCCCGCATCAGATGCGCTGGGAATGGCTGCCTCTGCAGCTAAAGCAGCAGGCTGATAAAGGCGCCTTCGGACGAATCTATCACGCCAAGGCAGGGTGGCTTCGCCGCAAAGGCATACCGGGCTGGGGAACATGGTTTACCCGGAGCGAGGAATCCGGAGGCGGTCCGCTGATCGATATCGGAGTTCATATGCTGGATCTGGCCTTTTTCTTGATGGGCAATCCGAAGCCTGTTTCTGTCTACGGATCCACTTATGCGGAATTCGGGCCGAAAAAGCGCGGTATCGGGACTTGGGGAACTCCCGACTGGAACGGCAGGTTCGATGTAGAGGACCTGGCGGCCGCACTAATCAAGATGGAGGACGGCAGCACCCTGTCCTTGGATGTCAGCTGGGCTGTTCATATGGACACGGACAGCCAGCATTTTATTCACCTGATGGGCTCCGAAGGCGGCGCTTCCATTCGCGGCAACCAAGGGAAGCTCTTGACCGAGTCGTTTGACCGCGCCGTGGAAGTCAGTCTAACCCCTCCTTCGAACGATGAAGGCGGACGGATTCGCTTAAGCCGGCATTTTATCGAATGCATCCGTGAGGGTAAGCAGCCTGATACTTCGGTCATGACTGGGTTTACCAACAACCTGATTCTCGATGCCATCTATGAATCCTCCAGAACCGGTCACGAGGTTGTTTTGGATTGGACGCTATAGCAATCATTCTTAGAGGAGGCTGCACTATGTTGAAAGGCTTGACACGAGCTGGGATTGGCGACGTAGGCTCGATTGAGGAATTTGTTCATGCGGCGGCGGCATACGGCTTCGAAGCCATAGCCGCCGACGGAGCGGAATTGGAAAGATGGATACAAGAGAAAGGATTGGGCGGCGTTCGGGCCATTCTCAAAGAGGCCAAAATTCAGATAGCAACGATCGGGCTGCCCGTTCAATGGAGAACAACAGAGCAAGAATTTATGTCAGGACTGCCCTCGCTCGTCCGGTATGCGGAAGCAGCTTCTGCTCTGGGATGCACCGCCTGCTGCACTTACATCCTTCCATCGACGGATCATGCCTCCGCTCCTTTCATGGCAGCAGCGACACGGCGTTTAAGAGTTTGTGCACAGATGCTAGCCCCCTACGGCATTCGTCTCGGATTGGAATTTGTCGGTCCCCACCATCTAAGAACTCGCTGGAAAAACCCTTTTATTTGGGGTCTGCAGGATACCTTGGATTGGATCGAGACGATAGGAGAACGCAATGTCGGCTTGCTGTTCGACAGCTATCACTGGTACACGAACGAGCTTGATGCGGACGCTATCCTTCAGCTGGATGCTTCGAACATTGTGCTCGTTCACATCAATGACGCGGCGAACCTTCCCGTCTCGGAGGTTCTGGACAACGACAGGCTGTTTCCCGGTGAAGGAGTCATCGATCTTCCCGGGTTTCTACAGGCTCTGCATCGGATCGGATACCGCGGAGTCATCGCCCAGGAAATTTTGACTCCGGAGCCCTTGAAGCAATCCAGTGAGCAGCTCCTGCAGAGATCACAAGAAGCATTTCGTCAAGTATACCGTGCGGCAGGACTTGAATAGACCCAAACAGCCCCACCAGGTGGAGGCGCTGAGATTCCGGCGCAACCAGCCAGTGGGGCTGTTTTTCTAAGCTTAAATGGCTCCTACAGCTTGCAGCCATGCCTTGGCAATCAGAGCGTGACCTGCGGGTGATGGATGTACGCCATCCGGCGCCCAATAAGCAGAATCGGCCCGTGTCGACGCTTGTGCGAATAAGCCGTCTAGAGGCACCAGCCGTGCTCCAAATTCGCGTGCCAGCTCACGGACAACCTGGATCTTGGGGTCCAGGTCCTCTCTCCACTGCTTGCGGTCTTCCGGCACCGGCAGTACAAAAGGCTCAACCAGCACCAGCCTTGCACCTAGCTTGGCGGTCTGTTCCAGCAAGCTTCTATAGCCAGACTCATATTGCTCCGCTGAGGTGGGGTCGTTGCGGTCATAGCGTCTCCAGGTATCATTAATTCCTATGTAAATAGAAACGACATCGGGCTTCAAATCAAGACAATCCGCCTGCCAACGGGCCTGAAGGTCTTTGACCCTGTTGCCGCTTATTCCCCGGTTCACGAACCTTACCTGCTGCTCGGGATATAACGAGCCGTATTGAGCAGCCGCCATTAGAGCATAGCCTTTACCCAGATCATTTCCGTCATCTCTTACCCGCTTGGCATCGGTAATGCTATCGCCTTGAAATAATACCGTATCCCCCTGCTGAATCCATGGTGACATCTCCTAATCCTCCTAACTTAAGATAAGAATGTATTGATTCCATATGAAACTCGTCCTGCAGCTTGCTCTCATTCGCCACGATGATGGAAAATCCAGGTAAATGTACGGTAAGACGATGACCATTCTTCATCGACGGCGGAGACATTTCCACTTAACGTGCCGTCTGCTTGAGCTCGCGCCTCCAGCGTTCTCCATCGATATGCCCCTGTTTCATAGGCGAAGCTGACTCCATCATCATCGAAAAGCTGAAACCTCCCGGGGGCATCGCCATAATGATGCAGCTCCAGATCGACGGATTCTCCTGCTGCCGGGGCATGCTGCATGACGGGCATCATTGGAAGGATCGCGCCGTTCTTTACAAAGACCGGAATTCGGTCCAAGCCTGTGCTAACCCGGATGGTACGGCCGCCTTCCCATCGCTCCCCGGTTTCAAAGTCGTACCATACGCCGGCAGGCAAATAGACGTCCCGCTCGCTCTCCCCCTCAAACAACGGGGCGACAAGCAGAGAATCCCCTACCATAAATTGATCATCCACATCCGTATCGATGACTCCGCCGTACGCAAAGTCAGTGGAGTCCAGCACATGCTCTCCGCCCGCCAAGCTAGAATCAGTACCGCTTTCCAGCTGCATGGCTCGAATCGGAGGAATCCCTTCGAAGCAGTACCGGGCAAACGCAGAATACAAGTACGGCATGAGCCTCATCCGCAATGTGATGTATTTTTTTACAATCGCTTCGACTTCAGGAAATGACCATGGCTTCGTTCCATCCGCCCAGGCATTTACCATAGCGAGCGGCGAGAAGCATACGACCTGCATACGTCGTACCCAGTCCTCAGCATTGCGCGCTTTACGAACCTCCGGAGTCCACAGCAGACCGCTAAAGCTGGAGCTGCACATCCCCCTTACGAATTGACGATGATCGTACAAATCCGAGTATAGAACATACGGCAGCGAGGATGCAGCTGCAGATGAGGCTCTGGCAAGCCCGTAGGTACGGCGGTTTTTGCTGCGGTACACGTCATCGGTCATCTTCTGGATCATCAAGCCGTACAGTTGTCGCATCTGCTCACCGTCCGCTCCGGAAGGAAATGTGGCATGGGCCGGATAAATCCACGAATTGCGAGTCAGTTCGCTTCCGTCGCATTCGTCGAGCTTGTAGCCGGATACGCCGATATCTACATGCTCCGTCTCGTGCTGCTTCATATAAATTTCTCTGGCTGACTCGAGCGTGTAATCGGGCACGAGACCATGCCATACAGTGTGTGAACCGGACAAAGGCTTCAATGGTTCATAGATGGATGCATCTGGAGATACATAGGGATGCTCCCACAAGTTAATTTGAAATCCCTCTTCGGCCATTCGCCTAACAAAGCCCTCAGGATCGGGGAATCTTTCCTGATTCCATTCATAGGTGACGGGATAGCTTTTGCTGTGCCAGCCGGGCTCCAGGCCGATAACGTCGCAGGGGAATTCCCTTTCCCGGAACGACATCGCTTCTGCCACGACCTGCTCATCCGTATAAGCTTTTGGCACCCGGTGCCAGAACCCGAGTCCCCATTTCGGCGGAAGGACTCCTCCCCCATGGAACAGATTGTACCGTCTCACCGCGTCCAGCGGCATCGGGCCGCCGAAAATAAAGAGCTCGGCTCCCGGTTCTTGAATAACTATCTCCACGGTGTCCGACACCGGAGTGGCCTTCCAGGATTTGTCCGCATTGCGGTCCTTGGCTTCCCCGCTTAAGCCGCTGTCCAGGCTGACGGCCGAGCCGCAGTAGATCGATACGATCCGCGATGTGTTCACCATAACGCCGTAACCTTTGCTTGAGACGTAGAAAGGTACCGGAGCATGGGTTTCTCCGGTGTCCTGTTTCGGATCGCTGTTTACTCTAAGATACCGGGTCCGTCCGCGATGATTAAGCTTCAGCAGCTGCAAGCCGAGGCCATACAGCTTTTCCTCCGGCTCGAGAGGCAGTGTAATGATCGTTTGCCTGGCTGTAGCTTCAATACGGATTTTGTCCGCATCCAAGGGGAAAACGGCTTCCTTCATGGCCGTCAATGCCTCGGTCTTCGGCGTTCTATCCATGACGGACATGGCGGATAATGAGAATGGCTCCCCTTCTTTCGCAGACCAAATGCCGGGTGCAGTTTGTTTCCATTTACTATGCGTCATAAGTACATCTCCTCATCCTAAATACTATTTCTATGTGTGCCATAATAGCTGATGATACATGAAAGCGATTTCTGGATGATTGATGAAGCTCGGTAGCATGACTTTCTCCCTGATCCGGTTCCTTTATTTTATTCCTAGCATTTGCCGATACTCGGAAGGGGAGGTTCCCGTCATCTTCTTGAATATTTTGGTAAAATGGGGATAGTTTTGATAACCTATCTCCATCCCTATGTCTGCGATCTTATAATGCGGCAGCTCGAGCAGTCTTTTGGCTAATTCGATTCGTTTCTTCATCCGGTACTGGACGAACGTTTCATTCGTCATTTTTTTAAAGAAATAGCTGAAATAGGTGGGAGCAAGACCGACCTTTTCCGCCACTGCTTCCAAGCTGATTTCTTCGGCTATATGCTCATCTATGTAGGCTTTGGCCTCTTCAAAAACGCTTTTCTGATTGCCGCCCCGCCACCGGACCAGCTGGTCGCTTAATTGAGTCAGCTCGGATTCAAATAGCTCGAGCACAGCCTCATGGCTTAACCTCGTTGTAAAAGGGGACCGGATGACGAACGGAAGCAGCTCTCGCCTGTTTAATTTTTTTATTAAAGAATGTAACGCGTTCTCTGCTGTTTGCTGCAGCTGCTCTGTCGTCAGCCTTCCTGCCAGGTCATCCCCCCTCCATCGTCTGAGCAGCCGGTCCAATCCATCGAAATCAGCGGTCCATACAGCCGCCTCAGCTTGCTCAAGCCAATCTTCATATGCGGATATCGATAGGGAGGCGCTCTTCTCTTCATGAAGGAAACGATCAAGCACAGGGTAAAGCTCCGCTTTCGTAACCGGCTTTAACATATATTCCTTCACCCCGAAGGTCATGCATTTCTGCGCATACGTAAAGTCGCCATAGCCGGAAATAACGACCATTCGAACTTGCGAATTCATTTGTGAGATGTTTCTGCACAGCTCCAAACCGTCCATCTTGGGCATTCGAATATCCGTAAATACCAAATCCGGGTACTGCTTGTGAATCAGCTCCATCGCCTCGATCCCGTTTGGAACTGCATGTACTTGAATCGATTGGCTGTACTGCTTGATCAGCTTCATTAATCCGGCGCGGATCACAGGCTCGTCGTCGACGATAAGGATATGCTTCATCCACTCATCCCTTCCATCGGCTTCCAAGATGCTTCATGACATCGTTGGCTGCTTGATAAGGCTTGTCAAAGACTACGAAACCATTGCAAACGTTAAACATGCAATAACAGCGCTTACATTCCATGCAAAATTTGGTGCCTGACCATTATTTTACTACAATATGAAACATTAGGACACCCCCTATTCACCATTATCAAAAAAGCCGACCCGTGAATATTTCCGGATCGACTTATGAACTGTCCCGAAGCTAGTAGCCCCTTCCAATCTGTTATATTCAGCTTTACCCGATAACTGCCTTTACCGCCGCGAGTCCAATACCGATCAGAAAACCGCAAATGGCACCGTTGACCCGTATCCACTGCAGATCTTTTCCGACCTTGTCCTCCATCAGCTGAATCAGCGTCTCATCGTCAAACCGATCTATATTTTCTTTAATGAGTGCGCCTATCTTGTGATGGTTTCCTTCAATCCAACGGGCAATCTGCTCGCGAAGCCCAAGCTCCAGCCGGTTAAGAAGCTCCGTATCAGATTCGATCCGTTGGATAAGCTTCGATGCGAACGGAATCACATAAACCTCGGCGAACGACTCCTCACGAACCCACTCCAGCGCTCTATGCTGAAGCTTTTGCAGCAGCTCCAGTAGCTTCTGCCCCAGATTCCATTGGGCGACAAGCTGATCCTTCAAATTCACCATTTCTGCAGCCATCTGATCCCGGTGAACCGGATTGTCCAGCCAATAGCGCAGGGCATGGATGACCGCTTTGCGGTTGGCGTTGTCCTTCATGCGCAAGCCTTCAATGCCGGTCAGGATAAATTGTTGAATCAAGCCTCCCAGCTTTTCTTCATTAAAATACCCGACAAATGCATTCAATGCGAACTGCATGAACCCGTTGGTCTTGAGATGCGTCAGTGCCTGCACCGCCATCATTCCCATCCTGTCGCGAATCTCCTCTTTCATAACGAGCTGTTCGGACAAATCGAGGACGAAGTCAAACACTTTTTCATCATATTGCCTGTCATAGACTTGCTCTAATAATGCATCAAGTAAAGCCCTCATATCTAGAGCTTCCAGCAGCTTGTGAATTTCTTTTTCTCCATAGGCCGCTATCGTTTCCAATGGAAGCTGTGTTATCAAATATTCGCTGATAGCAGCGATGCCGGTTCTCGCCCCCGGAGATGCCAGCTGCTCCTCTGCTCCCCGAAGCAGACGAACGACCAATGGAACTTGAGACAGCTTGTCCATAATGCTTTGCTTGCTCAGTAGATCGTCCTGGATCGTAGTGATGAAGGCTTTGGCCACTTTATCCCGATTTTTGGGCAGCAAAGCCGTATGCGGAATAGGAATGCCTAACGGATGACGAAATAGCGCAGTCACCGCGAACCAATCCGCCAGCCCGCCTACCAGACCTGCCTCAAACCCGCTTTGGGCGAATCGAACCCAGGAACTGGTCCCGTCCAAAAATAATGTGCCTACGAAGCCAGCAGCCATGACCCCGAGCGATAATGTTGCCGTATGCTTGGAATTTCCACTCACTTGAATTTCTCCCTCTTGTGTGCAGCCGGTCTATACCGGCGTATGTTCTGTTTCCTCTATTATAGAACATGTTAAGGAAAAAAAATCAATGCCGTATCAATTATTTCCTTTTCCGACAGGAAAAAATGGCTTTTTTGCTTGCTTACCTTTACGCTGCCTGGGACGGCTCATTTTTCAAGCCATACCGTTTATTCAAATTATGCCCGTACATGGCGGCCAACAGCTGCTGAAAAAGCATCCCCGCGATAACCGGAAGTACGACCGGCGGAGGGAAAAAGTTAATTGCCAATACAGCTCCCGCGCTCAGATTGCGCATTCCCGAATTGAAGGTCAGGGCTACGGTCACGTCCTGATCCCATTTCATGCCCCGGGAGACGAGCCATCCGGCCAAATAGCCTATAGTGGCACAGACGAAAGCTACTGCAATGATCACAATCAGCTTGGCGTTCATCTCCTTTAAATGAGGAGCCACGACCGAGCTGTTAATAGCTACGACGATAAACAACCCGATCTTTGTAAAAGGAGCGAGCCGCGGACCCCAGACCTTCTTGATCTGTCCTTTGGTCAGATGATTCAATATCATTCCGACAACGGAAGGGACCACAACCATCCACAGCAGACCGTTCATCATAGCCATACCGTCCAAATGGACCTTGGCTCCGACAATCAGCGATAAGCTGAGCGGAACGATAAACGGGGAAAGCAGCGTATCCAGCAGGATCAACGCCAAGGTTAATGCAATATTGCCGCCGTATATGGTTACCCATACCAGGCTTACCACTCCTGTCGGAATGACAAACAATAGCACAAATCCGGTCTGAGTCAAATCATCCCCTGGAAACGCCAGGGACCCTGCGGCCCACCCCAGCAGCGGCATAGCGATATGCAGAATCAAGAACGTTGCAATAATGGGCAGCGGGTGCTTCATGACTTTGCCCAAATCACGGAAATTGGAGCCAATGCTCCCCGCAAAGGTCATCACAGCGAAGATCCACGATACAAGAAAACTCAATGAGTGCAGCCAAGCCGAGCACAGCAAGCCTACTACCACAGCTGTTGGTGTAAGAAGCGGCATGACCTTTTCCAAAGCCTTGTTCAATTTGTTTAGCATACCCAGACCTCTTTTGTCGTCAACTTTTTGTGTATTAACGTTCATCCTTCAACGATACTCCAATTAACTCATTCTATTCTAGCACAGATTTGCTGCCCGTTGGCTTGTTTTTTACAAAAGTAGGCTAATGATTATGCTTCATTAGAGCGATGTTCTGAAGCGCTTTCCAATGCTCAAACCTTCAGGCTTGTAAACCGGAAAAAATACTGCTCCATTTTTCGCTTTTAAATTGACGCCGCTTCCATAACAATAAGATAAGACTTGCCTCCCGATCTCCATCCCTTACCCTTCAAAAGGAAGTGAATTCTCCATGCTTCTCCATAGCGTTATCTTGTTCAGCCTGACCTTTGTGCTAGTGGCCGTGTTGTGCCCTGTTTTGATTATGGGTCTGCGTACGTTCCGCTTGACCCAGCCGATCCGCTCCCAGCTCCCATCCAACCATCAGGCCAAACGGGGAACACCGCTTATGGCAGGCATCATCCTTATCATTGGCACCGTCGTGCTTCTTCTGCTGAATCCCGGGCCTATCGCCTACTTTCTCACTATTGTGTTCCTGCTGTTCAGTGTCATCGGCTGTATTGACGACATGAACAAGGCTGTCCTTCAGAATCCGGAGGGGATTCGCGGAACGACCAAGCTGGCTCTGCAATTTGCTGCGACGGCTGCCATGCTTTATTATTACTTTCACCTCGCCCCCCTGGACTCGAGTATAAAGCTCCCGGGTGGTACGGTGCTGGATATTCATCCTATGCTGTACATAGCGGCTGCGCTGTTATTTATTATCGGCACGGCCAACGCGGTGAATTTCACCGACGGTCTGGATGGACTTCTTATTATCACGTCCATTCCTACCTACCTGTTCTTTTTCGCAATATCCGGCTCCTGGGAAGTTCAGCTGTTCTGTCTCGCTATGATTGCGGCGCTGCTCGGTCTCCTGATGTATAATATGTTCCCTGCCAAGGCTTTCATGGGCGATACCGGGTCGCTTGCTATTGGCGGATCGCTGGCGTTTTTGTCGGTAATGGAAAAGGTAGAAGTGCTCATTCCCCTTCTCTTCTTCATCTATTTCGCCGAGCAGTTGTCGGTCATTTTACAGGTCATTTATTATAAGAAAACCAGGCTGCGGCTGTTCAAAATGACCCCGATCCACTTTCATTACAGCTTAAAATACGGCTGGAGCGAAACCAAGGTCGTCTGGTCCTTCGGCGCTGTATCCGCGCTTTGTGCTTTCGTTAGCTGGATGCTGTGGAGATACGCTATGTAGTGATCTACTGTCCTGGAAGATGAGCCCCTTGAAGCAAGCGAGCCTTGTCTTCGATGCCGGTTAAGGTACTGCAATATCAAAAAACTCCTGATACCCTAGCGTATCAGGAGCTTGCCGTCTTAATATTTTACCAAAGAAATAATATCGATGTTACCCAGCTTGTCACGGCCGTTTAACTCTTCAAGCTCAATCAGGAACGATGCTCCTACAACCTCGCCGCCAAGCTGCTTAACCAGGTTGATGGAGGTTGCGATGGTGCCGCCCGTAGCGAGCAAATCGTCCGCAATGAGCACTTTTTGCCCCGGCTTGATGGCATCATAATGCATCGCGAGCTTGTCTTTGCCGTATTCCAGCGCGTAGTCTGCTTCAATAGTTTTTCCGGGAAGCTTGCCGCTCTTACGTATAGGAACGAATCCGACTCCTAACTCTACCGCCAACGGAGCACCGATGACAAAGCCTCTTGCTTCCGGACCGGCAATCAAATCAATTTGCTTGCCTCTTAATTGTCTAGCCAGCTCTTGAATCACTTCTCTATATACCGGGCCATTGTTCAACAGCGTCGTAATGTCTTTAAAGCTGATCCCCGGCTGCGGAAAATCCTCGATGACTCGAATATACTCTTTGAAATTCATATAATTTCCTCCAATGATGGTTTCGTTTGATTGTGAAGCTGATGCAGCCACTCCACAAGCTGTTGTGCCGTAGAGTATAGAAGAGCTTGCTCCACATCCAGGCTTTGCTGCCTCTGCTGATACAATTTGGATGTGGTCAAATCTTTTTTGGCCGGATTCGGCACAGGCACATAGCCTTCTGCTGAGCGTCTGATGAAGCCTAATTCAATAAATACGTCCAGTATGAACAGAATAACCTCCTTTGAATACCCTGAACGCCTGGTTAAAGCTTCCACAAAATAATTCGCCTTTTGTATTGGCTCCCCTTGCTTTTGAACCGCCGCATACACGGTTTTGAACATATCCCTGCCTGGCAGCGTTCCTTGCTGCTGCAAAGAACCCGAGAACACGGCATACCAGCGCTCTACATGCGCCGCCGATGTGATCGCCCTCTCCAACGTTCGGAGCGAATCCGGCAAATCATACAAAATCATATCCGTGATGCCTGACTTCTTTTGCTGGCGGGCAAGCTCGTTGTACGGCACAAAAGGCTCCGATCCCGACATATCGACTCCCCATATCGGGTAAAGCTTGGAGTACTTCATTCTCAGCTGTTTATCCTCGGTGGCAAATGTCAATATCGAAGGGAGCTTTCTGTCTTCTTGAGCAGAATTCAATTCAGCCAATCGATCGGTCAAGTCCATCAGCTTGCTTTCCAGCCGAGCAACACCACGCCAATCGAACAGCTGTATGTATGGGATACGTACATCCTGAATCATTAATTGCGGCTTGCGCACGCCGTTCCATTCATTGATCGAGAGCTCCCCAAGTACATCCATGGACGCCGTAGGGGAGATCCACGGAAGGACTGATGCTTTATTAAAGCCTACGGCATCCAATGCTGCCGAAGCTTCCTCTGTACCTTTCATTAAGGTCATCTTGATGTGCTGCTGGTCTTTTCCGATCGTCCGCATCTCCTGGCAGCCAACGTTCGTAAATACGAATTTGGGCATCGGATTACCCATGCCGAATGGGCCTAGCTGCTCAAGCTGCTGTATCGTCTCTACTCCTACATCATCAAGTGAGCCTTCTATGTCCGCATGGATAAGCGGAATAAAGTCCTCGGGACCTAACCATTCCTCCGCCAAGACGTTGAGTCTGCGTTCCAGCTCGGGTAAATGATCCTTAGAAAGGGTCATCCCCGCGGCAGCCTGATGCCCGCCAAAGTGCTCCATCAGATCGTGACAGTGCGTCAATGCCTGATACAAATCAAATCCGGCTATAGATCGGGCCGAGCCTTTCGCCATCCCCGTCTCTTTATCTATACCAAGTATGATGGTGGGACGATAAAATTTATCCATCAGCTTGGAAGCAACGATTCCAATCACACCGACATTCCATTGTTCATGGGCCAATACAATCACTTTTTTCAGGCCGTCTGCTTTCTGCTCTTCAACCATGCTCATGGCATGCTTCGTCATTTCATCGACGATCCGCTGCCGCTCTTTATTCAATGCATCCAGCTCGTAAGCGAGCGTCTCCGCTTCCTGCTGATCCTCTGTAATCAGCAGCTTTACCGCATCGTCCGCGTTGTTGAGCCTTCCGCTCGCGTTGATCCGCGGCGCCAGGGCAAACCCGATGTGGGTGGAATTAACATCCTTCATCTGAATCCCCGCTACATCCAGCAGCGCGCGAATCCCCCAGTTGGTCGAGCTCCTCATCCGTTTAATGCCCTGCTTTACTATAACACGATTCTCCCCTAACAGCTGCATTAAATCAGCTACCGTCCCAATGGCGGCATATTCCAGCAATTCTTCCGGCCAACGGCCCAGAAGAGCTTGAGCGAGCTTTAGTGCTACGCCGACCCCGGCGAGATGTTTGAAGGGATAAGGGCAGCCCGGTTTCTTGGGATTAATAATGGCATACGCCTCGGGTAAAAGCTCCGGCGGCTCGTGATGGTCCGTGACTATGACATCGACTCCGAGCTCTGCTGCATAGGCAATTTCCTCTACCGCGCTAATTCCTGTATCCACCGTTATAATAAGCTTAACCCCTTGCTGATGGGCTGACTCTATTGCCGCTTTATTCAATCCATAGCCTTCCAATACACGGTGAGGAATATAATAATCAAATGAAGCATGAAGCTGCCGCAGCAAATGAACCATTAAGGTAGTACTGCTAACTCCGTCCGCATCGTAGTCTCCATAAACCCAGATGTATTCGCCCCGCTCCAATGCTTGACGAATCCGCAGTACAGCACTCTCCATACCATCTAAAAGGAACGGATCGTGGATGTGATCCGTTCCTCCATTTAAAAAAGCGGCAGCATGTTCTTTATCGGTCATTCCACGGCCTACAAGCAGACGGGCCACCAAAGGGGATATCCCCAGTTCTTTGGCAAGAGCTTCGGCCTGCCTTTCGTCCGTCTCGCTTATGTTCCATCTTGCTCGTGCTTGAAGCATGCTGTCCCTCCTTAGAGCTTTCCTTTAGGAAAGCTTTCTTCGTAAGCGCTACTGAGCTTTCCGTAAGGAAAGCTATCTTCATAAGCGTTGCTGAGCTTTCCGTAAGGAAAGCTCTTCTTAAGCGTTACTGAGCTTTCCGTCGGAAAGCTGTATCAACAATAATGATCAATGAACCACGCTGGTAAAATGTTCCTGGTCAAGATCGGCATTTTTATAAGGATATTCCGAATCATAAGGGTTCACCTGAATATGAACCTCGGAAATATGGATAAATCGTTTCATAAGTGTGTACTTCACTTTTTTGGCAATATCATGTCCCTCAAATACGGAAATTCTAGGATTCACACATATTTTCACTTCTACGATCACATAATGACCACGTTCCGTAGCCCGAAGATCATCTACGGCAATAACACCCTTAACGGCCTGTACAGCGCTGATGAGCTCTGCGGCATCTTCTTCAAGCAGCATCCGTTCCGCTACGCTTTCAGTAATGCTCATGACGAGCCGGCTGCCCATTTTGAAGATCATCCCGGCAATGAACAAGCTTGCTATTGGATCTAAATAGTACAAATAAATATTTCCCAGGTAATGACCCCAAATCGCACCGCCTGCGCCGGCAAAAGCGATCAGTGTTGATAATAGATCGGACCTGAGTCCCCTTGCGTGAAACAATGTGTTGGTGGACGAAGCTTCTTTACTCCAACGATGCTTATATTGAAGCACTGCTTCCTTGATTACGATAGATGCCGCGATCGCTATCAATGCAAGGGTTCCGGGAGGTGACTCGACACCATAATATATTGCTTTGACCGACGAGATGGCGAGCTCCAATCCAACCAGCAGCAGCATTACGGAAACAATAACAGCTGCAGCCATTTCCGCTTTGCCTTGTCTCTTCCTATATTCCTTCTCCGATAGGCCGTGTCTGGAGCGCCCTTTGGATAGAGCAAGAGAACCAGCGGCCTCGGACGCCGTATGTACCGCATCAGCGAGAAGTGCTTTACTTCCGGATATGTAGCCGAAAACACCCTTCATGACTGCCAAAGTAATTTGACCGACAAAGCCAGGCCATTCGCCGTAATGCGCTTTTTGTAACCGCTCATTAGACATGAAGCCACTCCTCAAGTGAATTGTATAGAAAGGCCGCGGAAATATTCATTTCGCGCGGCCAGCTATTATTCTTTTACTGCGGCAGCCCGCGTTTTAGAACCAAGTGATTTGTTTTTCAACAAGTACCACAATGGAGTAGCAATACAGATGGATGAGTATGCGCCGGACGCCAAGCCTACAATTTTTGCGAGAGCAAATAGCTTGATAGCTTCACTTCCGAAGATGAACAAACATAGCGCGGCGATCAAAACCGTAATAACGGTGTTAATATTCCGTGCCATTGTCTGCCATATACTTGCATTAAGCATATTGGACAGATCTTCGCTTGTCTTGATTTTTGTAAAGCGCTGATTTTCACGTACACGGTCAAAAATAACGATTTTATCGTTAATGGAATAACCGATCGTCGTCAAGATAGCCGCTAGGAACGGCAGGTTAACCTCAAGACGGAAAATAGAGAACACCGCGATAACGATAAATGCATCGTGTAGAATTGCGATAATGGCGGCAACCGCAAACCGCCACTCGAAACGAATGCTGACATAGATACAAATGGCCAAGCTCGCGATACCGACAGCGATCATCGCTTTAAAGCCTAATTCTCTGGCAATGTCAGGTGATACCGTATTGACCTCTTGGGAAACCTTGTCCCCGAAAGTAGACACCATAGTGGAATTGATCTTTTTTATCTCGTCATCGGAAAGAATGGTATCGAAACGAGCGGAAACATGATCATTGTTCGTACCGCTAATGGTGGTTACTGCGGGTTTAATGCCCGTGCTATCAAAGGCTTGGTCAACCTTCTCCTTCGTTACGGCTTGGCCCATATTAATGTCCAGCGAGGTTCCTGCTTTAAAGTCGACGCCGTAGTTCAGATTCATCACGACTAATACAATCAACCCAATCAGCAGGATCGCAATAGAGGTCATAAAAAACTTATTGCGGTTTTTCATGAAGTCAAAGTGATTTTTATAGTCCACGAATGTCCGACTCCTTTACACCGTAATAAGCAGGTTTTTGGAACAGCTTGCTCTTAATAACCATGTGAATATACCAACGGGACAGGAAGACGTTGGTCAAAATACTGAGAATAATACTCATGATCGTCGTCAATGCAAAGCCTCGAATCGCACCGTTACCTACATAATAAAGCACGATGGCGGAGATAAGGTTCGTGATGTTCGCGTCCATGATAGTACGGAACGAATGCTTGGAACCGGATTTCAGAGAGGACAGCAAGCTCTTGCCGCTCCGAATCTCTTCCTTGATCCGTTCATACATAATGATATTAGCATCGACAGCCATCCCGATCCCGAGAACGAAAGCCGCAATACCCGGGAGCGTCAGGGTCGCTTTCATCAAGTAGAAGGCCCCCAGCAGCAGGAACGTATAAGTGATCAACGTAATGGCTGCAATAATACCAGGCAAACGATAGAACACAAGCATGAACACAAGAATCAGGATCGCGCCGATCAAACCGGCTTCAACTGTTTGGTGCAAGGACAGCTGACCTAGAGATGCCCCTACCACCTGGGTATATTTTTCTGTGAGCTTCAATGGAAGAGCGCCCAAGTTGATCGTGTTAGCTAATTCGGTTGCTTGCTCAAACGTGTAATTCCCCGAAATCGTAGCATTGCCGTCGGTAATGACTGCGCTGACGATAGGTGCAGACAACTGATTTTCATCCAAATAAATGGCCAGCGGCTGATTTAACAATTTTTCTGTAACCGCCTTGAACTTATCCGGTTCTTTGACTTTAATACTGATCATCGGGCGGTTCGATTGGTCGAAGCCCACTTTGGCGGCACCTTCCACGAAGTCACTGCCGAGCATTTCCTTCGTACCGTCCGGACCGCGGAAGGTCAGCTCCGCCGGCTTCTTGATAACTTTCCGAACTTCTTCTTCGTTCTTCACATCGGCGAGACGCACACGAATACGGTCTTTACCCTCGGTCGTAATTTCTGGTTCTGCGATACCGAGGCTATCGGCCCTTTTCATCAGGCTGTTCGCCGTTTGCTTCAATGACTCCATAGTGACCGGTTTTCCAGCCTCTATAGGTTCAGCTACATAAAGTATTTCAAAACCACCCTTTAAGTCTAAGCCGAGCTTAATGTTTTTTACTAGTCCCGGAGTTAGCCATGCAAACAGGCCAAACGAAAGGACTACCACTAGCAAAAAAGCCACGATCCGTTTCATCTAATAACGATCTCCTTCCATACTCAATATGCCTATTATACCTACCTGCGAAAAACGAGTCAATTTGACGATTAATGGCATCTCGAAACCTTATCACAACAAATAACCCTTTCCGGCTATTTGAAAGGGTTGGTTTTATAAATGCTCATTGTCATCCAGTTCATAAACTGCGTCACTTTTAACGATAAAATATCGTTGACCACTTTATGCAGCGGGGGGGTGCCGGTCTTTTTATACTTGTCGCTGACACACTCCCAAATTTCCATCCCGGTAACATGCTCATACCCAATCATCCTGAATTCCTCGGCCTTGCTGTTGCAAATGTCTTCTATTACTTCGTTCAGCTCCAGATCCGACAGGGCTTCCGATTCTTCTTCAGGCTCCGGTTCCGCCATACATTCCAGCGTCTCGCCTTCATCGTCCGGTAACGGCTCTATCGGCGGCTCTCCAGGCTCCGGCATCTCTTCCTTAGGCCCCGCATCAGCAGATCCTTCATTATCACCTGCCGTTGCCTCCAGCTGCTGTGTATTCAGTTCCTCATGTTCCACGACCATCACCCTCCTGCACTACAGCTTCGCTGTTACACTTATTCGCTGTTCCCCGTCCATTTCCTTCCTTTCTTGTCCAAGAAGTTGTACAAAAAATGTCATGCGGTAGGACAGGTCCAGCATATTCATGAAGTATAGCTAATGGTGCATAATGCGAGAATTGATCCCCATCCAAACCAAAGGGAGGAAGAAGGCGTTCAAGTGACCAAACAATCATTTATCAAAGGCACGCTCATTCTGCTTGCCGCAGGCATTATCAATCGCATCCTTGGCTTTATCCCCAGAATTACGCTGCCAAGAGTTATCGGCGCCGAAGGTATCGGCTTATATCAAATGGGCTACCCGTTTCTTATCGTTATTCTTACATTAATTACCGGCGGTATTCCCATCGCCATTGCCAAGCTCGTTGCAGAGGCGGAAGCAGAAGGCGATGAAGGCCGGATTAAAAGAATATTTCGAGTTTCATTTCTTTTTACTCTTTCAATCAGCTTGCTGTTTGCTGTTGCCAGTTTTTTTGCCGCCAAATGGATATCGACGCATTTATTAACCGATTCCCGTGTTTATTATACCTTCCTGACGATGACCCCGATCATCTTGATCGTCGGCATCGGTTCCGTCTACCGCGGATATTTCCAGGGCAGACAAAATATGATACCAACAGCACTCTCACAGGTTGTTGAAACGATCGTTCGCATCTTTACCGTATTGGCGTTCGCTTATGTCTTGCTGCCTTACGGAATTGAATATGCGGCGGCAGGCGCTATGGCCGGGGTTCTTGCAGGCGAGATTGCGGCGCTGCTTGTCTTATACCATCAGTTTCGAGCGAATCGGAGATTGTCCAGGTCTGCTCCAGCAGCTAATATCGGCACATCAGCCATGCTTGGACGATGGTCGAATCTGAAAACGCTCCTCAAGCTCGCCATACCGATTACCGGAAGCAAGCTGGTCGGCTCGTGCTCTTATTTTTTTGAATCCATTATCATGGTTCGCAGTCTGGCCATCGCCGGTGTAGCTACGAAGGTTGCCACTGCGCAATATGGCGCTCTTCAAGGCATGGTAATGCCCATCCTGATGCTGCCCAGCGCCTTGACATATTCCTTGTCGGTATCTTTGGTTCCTTCCTTATCGGAAGCAGCGGCGCAAAACGATATGAAAACGATCCATTCCCGTCTTCATCAGTCGTTAAAGCTTGCATTGGTGACAGGTGCCCCGTTCGCCATGATTATGTTCGTGCTTGCCGAGCCGCTGTGCCGCTTTCTGTACGGCCAAGCCCAGGTAGCCTCCATGCTGAAAATGATGGCTCCCGTTGCACTGTTCATCTACTTTCAAGCGCCGCTTCAGGCGACGCTTCAAGCCTTGGAAAAGCCGGGCAGCGCGCTGGTCAATACACTCATCGGCTCAATTGCGAAGCTAACCTTAATTTATGTGCTGGCAAGCAATCCCAAGTTCGGCATTCTGGGCGCTCTGATGGCCATTAATTTGAACATCGCGCTCGTTACTCTTCTTCATTGGCGAAGTGTGGCCAGGCTCTTGAACTTCCGGATGGATATGACTGATTTTGCCAAAGTCGGCGCAGCAATGGCGCTTTCCGGTTGGGCCAGTCATGTGATTATGTACACAAACTGGCTGGAGCACGAGCTGATTCGGTTTTTGGCCGCTTCTGCTGCAGGTATTCTGATCTATCTCGTCTGCTCGGTATTGTTTAAGCTTATCGATCGCAATGACCTGCTAAGAATCATCTGGCTCGGGCGGAAATTTGTAAAATAAGCTAGCGTTTTTTATCGATGAACCATTTGCCCCGATGATCAATTGTACAGAAAAACACATCCTTGAAATCTTGTATCCCCTTCGCCTGGAGCTCACTCTTTAGCCAAAACCTCGTCTTCCCGAGCTTTTCCAGGCTGTCATCCTGCACCTTACCGTCCATAATGAGCGGCAGCGGCAGGCCTTCATACCGGATTTTAAACTCCTGCTTGGCGGCGGGCTGACTGCGCTCAGAATCCTTTTCGACCACAGTCAGCTTGCCCGATGGCTCCAGGATGGCAAACTCCACGTCGGCCACATCCACAATCTTATTCTGCCTGAGCTGAAGTAGCAAGTCGTCGAGATTGTAGCGGTGACGCTTCATGACTTCCCGGTTCAGCTTGCCGTTTTGAATGACCATCGCCGGCCGCCCTTCAAATACTCGGCGCAGCTTCTCATTTTTCAAAGACACATAGGCAATCAACATTTGAATCAAAACCAATGTGACCATAGGCACGATACCTTCTGCCAAAGGCTTCCCCATATCCTCCAATACAAACACAGCAATTTCTGCAATCATAATGGAAATAACCAAATCAAAAAGCGAAAGCTTACCGATCTCCCGCTTCCCCATAATGCGCAAAGTCAGGAGAACGATAAAATACACGAGTACGGTGCGAAAAAAAAGGGCCAACATCTCCATGGTTTCACTATCCTCCTACAAGCATTGGCTTTAGCAAAGACAGGACGGTTCCCATGGGTATTTTGACCTTAAGACAATGGAGTCATACGGTAAGGAAAGTAACGAATTGTTGGCAAACGCCTTCTGTAATCCTAAATTTAGAAGTACATCCACATGATATAACCAGTTGATAAGACCAGAAGCAATAGGGTTAGCGGCAATGCGGTTTTCATATAGCCCATGAACGAAATTTCATGCCCCTCCTTCATCGCCAAACCGGCAGCAACCAGATTGGCGTGCGATCCGATTATCGTAGCGCCTCCGCCAATACTCGCACCTATCGCTAACGACCACCAGACCGGATTAAGCTCCCAGTCATTAGCCAGGTGCATATGAGCACCGATATTTTTAATCAATGGCAGCATCGCCGCCACAAGCGGAGCTTGATCAACACCCGCCGAGATGAATCCTGCAACCCACAGGACGAGAATGGAGACGAACATTTCATTTCCCGAGGTAAGCTCCATGCCCTTGACCGCAATGGCCTCGATGACCCCGGTATTCACGAGCCCGCCTGCAAGTACGAATAATCCGATCAGAAAAAATAACGTCCCCCACTCAACCGTATGAAACACATCCTCCAACTCTTCTTTCTTTCGGATGGTTAGCAGAATCAGGACAAGGGCGGCCGCTATGGCTATTATAGCAACGGATATGTGCATTTGTTTATGAAAGAGGAAGCCTAGTATGGCCAATCCCCAAACCGCCGTCGTTTTGACGACTAAAGAACGATCTTTAATAGATGCTGCAGCATCCAGCTCCCTCCATTCCTCCGAAGCTGTTTCAATCTTCCGCCACTCCTTCGTATACATTCTATGAAGCACAAATAACGAGACGGCAAAGAGAATTACGGATAAAGGAGCAACGTGAAGTAAAAACCCGTTAAATGTTAGCCCGGTAAGCTTGGACGAGCCCATCATCATATTCGGGAGAGAACCTATTAAGGTTGCGCTTCCGCCAATGTTGCCGCATAGCATTTCCGTCATGATCAAAGGAATCGGACTTACCCCTATTGCCGCAGCAATACGAACCGTAACAGGGACCAGCACTATGAGGACGGTAACAGGATCCAGAACTGCCGAGCCCGCCGCCGCTATAACTGCGAGGAGCACAAGCAGCTTTGACGGATTGCCGTTTCCTTTTTGTACGAATTTTACGGCAAGATATTGAACTATGCCCGTTCTGCCTGTTATTCCCGAGAGAAGCATCATCCCGAAAAGTAGTAAGACCGTTTCCCAAGCAATGTGAGTCTGATAAGCGCTTTTCCAATCAACAAGCCCCAAAATAAGTACCAGAACCGCTCCCCCCCACGCGATATATGCGCGACGGATCAAACCGGTTTGGATTAGCCCATAAGCGATCATGAAAATAAGTGCAGATGCAACCATTTGCCATAATGAAGCCGACTGTATCGTGTTCAACTTTATCCCCGCCTTTCTATATTCATTCGTACGGTTGGTTCCATTTGGCGGCATCCGGTAATGGATTTAACCGATATTTTACCTAATTTCGCCAAGCTGCGTCCAGAACAACCTGTACTAATTTTATGTACGTGCCCATACAATGATGATAAATGGTTTGGATTGGGGGAAAAGTCGGCGATGAGGCGCTCACCTTTATTATCCGGTTTGGTCTACTCCATGATCTTCATGATATTTGGAACGCTCATGATCTCTTTGATCATGCTAGCTACGAATGTGCAGGAAACATCCTTATTCGGTTATACCATGTCCATTCACGGCGTCTCAATGTTTATCGGGGGCATTGTGTCCGGCAAACGGAGCGGAACAAGAGGCTGGTATCACGGCGGCATGTTAGGCGTCTTTTACTGCCTGATTGTGGCTATTGTAGGGTTTCTCGCTTATGACACAGGAATAACGGAACAAACCTTGTACTTGCTCGGATTAACCTTCGGTACCGGAGCGCTAGGCGGAATGCTCGGCGTTAATTTGAAAAAGTAACGGGTAAAGCCACAAAAAGTAAAAATGCGAGTCCCCCTTCTCAGGAGGCTCGCATTTTTCGTGTGCTGCCGCTTACTTCTTATCCTCGCTTGAACTGCTCTGTACCGAATTAATTGCAGAACGTTCGAATGTAAGCTTCGTTACATCATTGACCCGGAGAATCACCGTATCGTCTCCCAGCTCCAGAATGGTGCCGTGAAGTCCGCCGATGGTTACTACCTTATCGCCCTTTTTCAGGTTGCCCAGCATCATATTCCGTGTCTTTTGACGTTTTTGCTGGGGACGAATCAATAAGAAATACAAAACAACAAACATTAACACTAATGGACCGTATGTATACAAATACCCTTGAAGCCCGCCTTGCGCCGCTGTATCAGCCGCTGCTAACAACATACCTTATCCCCCCTTTCCCTATACTATACGTTTAAAATCCTTTTCCGTTTTCACTCATTCCGTATTTTTCGAAAAAATGATCGCGGAAATCCAGCAGCCGATCCTCTCGAATCGCTTGTCTTACTTGACGCATCAATTCCAGCAGAAAATGCAAATTATGGTACGTTGTGAGACGTATACCGAACGTTTCATCCGCCTTGATCAAATGCCGGATATACGCGCGGGAGTAATTCCTGCACGTGTAGCAAGAGCATTCCGGATCGAGCGGACCGAAATCTTCAGCATACTTGGCATTGCGGACGACTAGCCTTCCCTCGCTGGTCATCGTGGTGCCGTTCCTTGCAATACGCGTCGGAAGGACGCAATCAAACATGTCGATACCCCGAATCGATCCCTCGACCAAAGCATCCGGTGACCCCACTCCCATTAAATAACGGGGTTTATTAGCCGGCAGCATAGGCACCGTGTAATCAAGAACTTCATACATCAGATGCTTCGGCTCGCCGACGCTCAATCCACCAATAGCATACCCCGGGAAATCCATGGAAGTCAACTCAGCAGCGCTTTGTTTGCGCAAATCCTCGTACATGCCTCCCTGAACGATTGCAAACAAAGCCTGATCTTCAGAGCGGGCATGGGACTTCAAGCAGCGCTCTGCCCAACGGGTCGTACGTTCGAGGGACTGCTTCGCATAGCTGTGCTCTGCCGGATAGGGAGGGCACTCGTCAAAGGCCATCATGATATCGGAACCAAGCGCATTCTGTATTTCCATCGCTTTTTCCGGCGAGATGAACAGCTTGTCCCCGTTCAGGTGGGATCTAAACGTGACCCCCTCTTCAGTAATCTTTCTCATTTCACTTAGACTGAACACTTGGAAACCGCCGCTGTCCGTCAAAATAGGACGGTCCCAATTCATAAACTTATGAAGGCCGCCGGCCTTCTTGACAAGGTCATGTCCCGGACGAAGAAACAAATGGTATGTGTTGCTCAGAATAATCTGGGCATCCATCTGCTTCAATTCTTCAGGGCTCATCGTTTTCACTGTTGCTTGAGTGCCCACCGGCATAAATGTCGGAGTTTCGATTACCCCGTGGGGTGTATGTACCCGGCCTAGTCTGGCGCCGGACTGCTTGCATGTTTTAATATGTTCATACCACACTGCTGCCAATGACATTCACTTCTTTCTTTTCCTGCTGATTAATATATAAACATCGCATCGCCAAAGCTGAAAAAGCGGTATTCCCGTTCGACGGCTTGACGATACGCCTCCATAATCTTTTCCCGGTCCGCCAGAGCACTGATCAGCATGAGCAGTGTAGATTTGGGCAAGTGAAAATTCGTCAATAGAGCGTCTACGATCTGGAATTCAAACCCCGGATAGATGAAAATGTCAGTCCATCCGCTGCAGGCTTGAAGTCTGCCGGGTTCACTGTTCACCCTCGAAGCCGTCTCCAGCGTTCTTGCCGAGGTCGTTCCAACCGCAATGACTCGCTTACCGGATGCTTTGGCCTCATTGATCATTGCCGCCGCTTCCGGGCTGACCTCGTAATACTCCTCATGCATCCGATGTGACTCTACATCGTCAACAGACACCGGCCGAAAGGTACCGAGTCCAACATGAAGCGTAATATACGCTAATTGTACTCCTTTTTGTTCCAGCCTATTCAGATACTCCTTCGTGAAATGAAGCCCAGCCGTCGGGGCGGCTGCGCTGCCTTCATGCTTTGCGTAGACGGTCTGGTAACGCTCCCTCTCAGGAAGCTGCTCCTTTATGTAAGGAGGAAGCGGCATCTGTCCCAACCGATCCAGCAATTCCGGGAAAATTCCCTTATAAGCAAAGCGAAGCACACGTCCGCCCATCTCGCTCTCCTCTTCGATCGTAGCCGTTAGAAGAGCAGACCTGTTCCCTTCCTCCGATTTCTCGGAATCGTCCTCTCCGAAGAGAATAACGGCCCCCTTCTTCAACCGTTTGCCGGGCTTGACCAGCGCTTCCCAACGGTCGTTCTCCAGCTGCTTCAATAGCAGCACTTCCGCCTTCGCTCCGGTATCCGCCTTGACACCAAAAAGCCGGGCTGGTATAACCCGCGTATCATTCAACACGAGAACATCCCCGGCTTCCACATAGTCGATTAATGCTTCAAATGTTTGGTGCTGGATCGCTCCGGTTGCTTTGTTCAATGTCAATAATCTGGACGAGGTCCGGTCCTTTAAAGGAGTTTGCGCAATTAGCGACTCCGGTAATTCATAATCAAACTCTTCTACCTGCATAGTTCGTCATTCCTTGGTTATCGAGACTCCTACATAGTAGGTCTGCAATATTTTTTTATAATCATAGCCTAATTCGGCGTAGCCTCTCGCACCCCATTGGGACATTCCCAGTCCGTGACCGTACCCTGTCCCTCTAAAAATATACTGGTTTTTTTTGTCAACAAGCTTCGCCTTGTTGTCTCCATTCAATATAAACAGCTGGGAGGCTGAAACCGCTTGAGGCTCCGACCCGCCCGCCGCGACATAGACTGCCGGAGAGGCTGCGGATTGGCTGCGAACCGTATTGTCGGCTCCCAATATAGTATACCTTCCTGTTTCTTCAATATCAAACCGGGTGCTTGGCAACCCGTTGAACAATGTGCGGAGCGCATCCGGATTGGCCGGCTTCATAACCTGTCCATTGGCTTTCATTTCTGTAACCCTGCCCGATTGCCCTCTTTGGGATATTTCGAGCTTATCCAATGCGCCGGCAATAGGCTGGCTGAGTACGGTGTTCACTTTGTCCTTCAGCTTGTCCGCATCGTAGGGGCCGCGTATCCAGGAAAATGCATTGGATTCGATCGCTTGGTCGAATACAATGAATCGGTCCCCGATATCCACTTTAAAGGTGGCCGGATTGGAAGCATTGTCCACGAATGGAGCGGGCCTTACACTAACCCCCGTTCCTGTGGAAACGTAATACGGGAGACCTGCAGCGTTCTTCTCCCCTGTATCGCGGGCATAGGAGGAGTGGATGTAGCCTGTTTGCCCGTTCGGAAGCACGATGCGGTACCACGGAGCCTTTCCTTTCTCCGCACCTTCATCCGGACTCGGAACGCTCTGCAAATAAGCGACCTTATTCCCCCATACTTCAGTTGACTCTGCAGTCATTCCGCCTGCATTCGAGTAAAACAAGGGTGAAATCAAACCGTTCTTGTCCTTTAATACCTCGCCTTGCGTGGCTTGAACTGCGGTCAATGCGGCAGGGAATTCCGCCCCCGCCCCATGATAGGCCTGATCCACGGTAGAATCGGATACATCAGCAATCTGGTACTTTACTCCCTGCTTCAGTACATATGTACGCGCCGCTACCGCTTGAGCCTTCAATGCCTCAACGGGCCAGTCTTTATTGAGCTCCGAGCTGATGACGGAAGCCAGGTACTGGTCCATTGGAAGTTCATTGATGACTGCCAGCTTGGAGTTGAATCGGGAGATTTCGAGGCTCCCTTTATAAGATCGTTCAAAGCGTTCCCGTACCGATACTGTATCCGACAGTTGGGGAGTGACCAGAAGCTTCGAGGAGGAATTCCCCTCCGTTCCGCCTCCCAGCATGAAGTAAGGAACAGCAGCCAGCGTTTCCGATTCCATATCAATCTGTGAACGTTTCATTATGTATGCCGCCGCAGAATCGACGGGCTGTAACACGAGACCCGGTATTGCGGCATTGATCTTTTGCTTGGCGGTACTCAGCTCAGCCGAAGTCGTTGCTGCGGAGACGAATACGGCATAGGCGGGAGCTCCGGCCGCCGTATTCAGGTAGGCTACGGCAGCGTCAAAACCGGCGGCACCGATGACTGCTGCCTGTGCAGCCGCCTCCGCCTCGGTGGCGTAGCTGCCTGCGTTCCAATGCAGCGGACCGGTAACGCTTGGCGTGTATCCCTTGATGAAGCCGCTGACGCCGGACAGGCCCGAGGCTTTCGTTAATGCGGCTTGAGCGGCATCACGGGAAGCGTATGGCCCGAGTTCGATCTGATAGGATGCCGCTCCTGATTTGTTGCCCGTTACAAGCACGGCATCCTGATTGGCTGCCGTCAATTTATCCATGATCGTCTTGGCTTGGGCTTTGTCGGCGCCTTCCCATAGTAAGGCGTGATATCCATCCAAGGCTACCCCTGCCGTAGTTTTATCTACAACAGTGAATGCCGGCTTGGAGCCGTCAGCACCTCGCAACGCAACATCCATCCCTTTGGCAGACGATAGAGTTACGTAAGATGTATTCACAGAATATTTCCCGGTATCGATAAATAAGGCGACCCGCATCATATCCGTCTTAGCCGAATCCGCGTAGACTTTAGGCGCAAAGCCGTTAATTCCATGGAACGCACTGAATCCTGCGGCAGCAATGCACATGCTTATATAGAGCTTTCCAATCGAACCAAGTGAAGGCTTAAGCTTCCTCAATTTCAGCGTTCCCCTCTCTGACGATGATGAGTGCACTCTTCTCCTGCACCTGTAATATTGCTAGCGGTTGTCCGGCATAGGCAGCCCCAAATGGCTGTAGGCCAAATGAGTAGCCATCCGTCCGCGGGGCGTCCGCTGCAAAAATCCGATTTGCAGCAAATACGGCTCATATACATCTTCTATCGTTTGGCTTTCTTCTCCGATCGTAGCGGCAATGGTATCCAGCCCGACTGGGCCGCCCTGGAAGGTGAGTATAATCGCCCGCAGCATCTTATGATCGATCTCGTCCAGCCCCAAATGATCGATTTGAATCCCAAGCAGCGCTCTCTGCGCAATATCCAGCGTAATGATGCCGTCGCCCTTCACTTGGGCATAATCGCGTACCCGTTTTAACAGCCGATTGGCGATACGCGGCGTTCCGCGGGATCGTTTCCCGATCTCCTCCGAAGCCTCTCCGACAATTTGCACCTGCAAAATGTCAGCCGTGCGGCTGACAATGTACGCAAGCTCCTCAACGGTGTAGTACTCCAGCCGGCTGACCACCCCGAACCTGTCACGGAGAGGAGCGGATAACAGCCCGACACGGGTGGTTGCCCCCACCAGTGTAAAGGCTGGCAAATCAAGTCTGACCGAACGCGCACTCGGCCCCTTGCCGATAATAATGTCGAGCGCAAAATCCTCCATTGCTGGGTACAGCACTTCTTCAACCGTACGATGAAGGCGATGAATTTCGTCGATAAACAAGACGTCGCCTTCCTGCAAATTGGTCAAAATGGCTGCCAGATCGCCGGGACGCTCAATCGCAGGTCCGGAGGTGGTACGCACGTTCACTCCCAGCTCATTTGCGATAATGTTGGATAAAGTGGTCTTCCCGAGACCGGGAGGGCCATATAAAAGGACGTGATCCAGCGCTTCCTTCCGCATCTTGGCTGCCTCTATATAAATCTTCAAATTTTCCTTCGCTTGAGCTTGTCCGATATACTCGGCCAAATATCTCGGACGCAGGCTTAATTCCATCCCCTGATCTTCCATCATCAGGTTGGCAGAAATGATCCTGTCTTCCATGGTTGTGGTCCTCCTTAGAGTTTCGCGATAGCGAAACTGACTTCGTAAGCATTCGCTTAGAGTTTCGCGATAGCGAAACTAACTTCGTAAGCATCCGCTTTGAGTTTCGCGGTCATTTGAAGCTGAAACGAATGCTCCTCACGCTGCAGCTTATCTCGTCGCTTGCTGGTACAAGGCTTGCAGAGCAAGCTTCATTAACGCATCTACCGTCTCGCCGCCCTGCAGCTTCGGTTTAATCGCTTGACCGGCCCGGTCTGCTTCCGCCTCCGTATACCCGAGAGCAAGCAGAGCCGCCTTGGCCTCGCTCCAGGCTGTGCCGCCTTGCGGTGCATCCGATACTTCTGCTCCGCCTGCATATACGAGCGAGTTCCCGATCGATTGCATCCCGCCGAGCTTGTCCTTCAAATCCAGTATCATTCGCTGCGCCGTCTTCCGGCCGATCCCCGGCAGCTTCGTCAGGAAGCTGATATTCTCCTGCTGAATAGCTGCCGCAATCACTTCCGGTCGTCCCCCTGCAAGGACGCCGATCGCAACCTTTGGCCCAATCCCGTTCACATCCAGCAGCGTGCGGAACAAGGCCTGCTCTTCCCGGCTTGTAAAGCCGAACAACAGATGAGCATCTTCACGCACATGATAGTGGATGTACATCGTGATTTCCTCGCTATTGCTCAGCTGTACCGAGAAAGGATTGGCGCAAAAAACACGATAGCCTACACCGCGTACATCCAGGACGACATATTCAGTTTCTCTATGTACAACGTTACCTCTTAAGTAATCGATCATCTTTTGTTTACCTCGTTTATTTTTTGATGGAGTGTCGAGGAATGGGCATGGCAAATCGCCACTGCCAAAGCATCAGCGACATCGTCCGGCTTTGGAACGGCGGACAAATTCAAGAACATGCGAACCATTTCCTGCACCTGCTTTTTCTCTGCCTTCCCATAACCTACGACCGCCTGCTTCACTTGCAACGGCGTGTATTCTCCTATAGGAATTCCTTGCTGCACCGCCGCCAGCATCATGACCCCTCTTGCCTGGCCAACCGTGAACGCCGTAGTCACATTCCGGTTAAAAAACAGCTTCTCGATCGCAACCGCATCCGGCTTATATTTGTCTATCAGCTGCACCGTTGCGTCATAGACCATTTTCAATCTCAATGCCCCGTCCGTATGGGCTTCCGTCTGAATACATCCGTATTGAACCGGCACCAGCCGGGACCCTTGCTTATCAATAAACCCGAAGCCTACAATCGCAATCCCCGGATCAATCCCCATAATGCGCAAAATGCAGCACTCTCCCATCCTACAAAACCGAACATATGTGTTCACATGCCATTATAGCAGATATTACCGCGCATGAACACGCCCTAAAGGACACAAATTCCCCCTGCAAAGCCATCCACGGCTGCAGTGTTTTCATTAACAACCCGCGCCCTGACATTGCCTTGGCGGGAAGCCCGGGAATCTATAAGCTCCACAATAAAAAAAAGAAAGACGACTCGTCGTTCTTCCAACGAAATCGTCTCTCTTTTGTTTTTTCGTTCAGTGCAGCGCTTTGGCCTGGTCCTCCACTGCAAAATCGGCAAAGGTCGATAGCACGCTGTTATACTCATCCAAATTGCTTACCGGAATTCCGCGGTAGAGCTGCTTCACTGTCTCTCTCGGCAAGCTGCTTTCCAAGAATTCAATGTTTAGCTGGAAAAAGGTTCTAAGCACCTGGTTGCTTTCGGGCACACCCTCGAATAAGGAAAGATTTCCCTTACTATCGAGACCGAAGTAGGCATTGGACTTGCATTGCGGTGACAAATCATCGATTTGCTCGGTAAAATAAACATCCCCGCCCTCTCCTATCGATACGGTTAGCGTAGGGTGCTCTTTATGATACTGTAATATTTGCGCAGATGTCATTCTTCCCAGCATTTGGACTTCTTCACCGCAGACATACAGCTTCCTGGCATAAGCTCCACGCTGCCCCTCGATTTGCTTCACCATAGCCTGCACTTCATCCTCCCTTTGCAGTGTTGGACGGATTTGTGTTCCGAACACCGGCTGATCCCCTGGAGACCATTCCAGCTTATCGGTGCCTGTGCCGCCTTTTAGCATAATAAAAGCAAGTGAGGACATGCCGGCTACGAATACAATGGCCGCCAAAGTGAGCCAGCGCCGTTTCCAACGAAGCTTTTTCTTAATTCTGTTCAGCAAGCTTAGAAGAATCATCCGAATCCCCTTCTAACATAAAGTATGTTTTACCATTTTTCCCAGTGTTCAAGGGGATTATACGGAGCCTTTTCGGAAGATGAAAACACAAAAAAACCGGAGGCATTCGCTCCCGGCTGTACTTATTCCATGCAATTAAACGTTAATCCATGGACTTTTATTGGATTTGGAAGAGCTTGCGCGTCTTCTGCGCGGGGTGTGGGAAATACGGCTTATCACAGCCTGATTGCCGCGTTTTTTCTTGTTTGTGCTTTTGGGTTCGGACTTTTGATTATTTCTGGAAACCGTGGCGGCTTCCTCCTCTGCCGCTTGCACCGGCTGCTCCCTGCCTATCGACGTGTCATCGCACCCGCAGTCATCATAACCGCCGCCGTAAGAGGATATCGAAGGCATTTGATACCCGTACATGGGATATGCAGGCCCTGTAAAAGCTCCGGCCGTCTGCGGAAAAAAACCTCCTTGATAGTAAGGAGCTTCGCTTTCAGGGCTGACGGAGGTCGGATAGGTCATACCCGGAAACGGAGCATTCGGATAAGAAGGCATCTCCGGCTGGAACATGTATGGACTTTCCATTGGCGAAACATTAGGGAACGGTTTACCTTTCTCGTAAGCCGGAGAGACCTGTTCGCCTCCGCAACCGCAGCCGCCGCCGGCTTGCGGGATAAATCCGTACATTTCCGGCATCGGTGCCGCAAAAGGCTGATATGGCATTTGCTCGGCCCCAGGCATTTGCTGCATAGGCGGATACGGCTGCTCCTGCTGTGGCCACATCATGGGCATTTCTTGCTGAGGCCAGTAATTCGGACTCATCTGCCCATAGCTCATAGCTTCGGTTGCAGGAACCTGGAATTGTTCAAACAAGTTGGACGAAGGCTGGTGGAACGGCGCATTCGGCGTTGCTTCCGCACCCATCACATTGGCATTATCGGAAAAAGGAGATATGGCGCTGTTTACTCCAGGCTGCTCATAAGATGGCATTACCGAGGGATAGGGCTGCGGCGCGTTCGGCATGAAGGAAGGAGCGGGTTGTGTAGCACTCGGCATTATCGGCATTTCCGGAATATAAGGCTGTTGGTTCACACTAGGCTGAATGGCGCTGGGCGATACAGGCATTTCCGGAAAAAAGGGCTGCTGATTCACATTAGGCTGAACCGCGCTAGGCGATACAGGCATTTCTGGGAAAAAGGGCTGTTGATTCACGTTAGGCTGAATCTCGCTAGGCGATACTTGCATTTCCGGGAAAAAGGGCTGTTGATTCACATTGGGCTGAACCGCACTCGGCGATACTTGCATTTCCGGAACAAAGGGCTGCTGATTCACATTGGGCTGAACCGCACTCGGCGATACTTGCATTTCCGGAATAAAGGGCTGCTGGTTCACATTAGGCATGACCGCTTCCGGAGATATCTGCTCGTTCACATTAGGCGCCATCGGCATGATGGGCATGATAGGCATAATCGGCATTTCTACATTAGGCTTCGGCGCTTCAATATGTTCAGGCGGTTTTGGAGCAGGAGCCGTCTGTATTGGCGATACCGGAGTTGGTGCAGGCTGAATAGGAGCTGTGTTTTTCTTGTGATGATGGTGCGGGTAATGGTGGTCTCCCTGCTGATGCTTTGCTTTAGGAATATTTACGATGTCTCCGGTCATTAGCACATTCGGATTTTTCAATTGCGGATTGGCCTCAATCAGCTGGTTCAGCGGGATGTTCCAAGCCTTGGATAGCTTCCACAGCGTATCCCCTTGAACTACCGTATGCTTGTAAAGAAAATCGTCCGCTGGTTCTACGGGCGTCGGGCCGTTCGGAATTTTGACTTTCATTCCGACATCAATAACGTTGGGATCCGTGATCTGCGGGTTCATCTCAATTAACTTATCCAAATCAACATGATACTTTTGAGCGATGAGGTAGAGCGATTCGCCTTTCTTGACCATATGGATTTTCACTGCATAAACCTCCTTAACATTTTCTTTGAGAAACTTCCCATGCTGCGGCGTTCCATGTACTGTCGGAGGGGGTCCGTTTCTCGCTTTCGCATAGCACGTTAACTGCCTTAGATGCTTCAAGCCGCCTTCACAAGGGGTAAAAGCCTAAACATTACGCGTGCCAAAACAAAATGACAATACAGTTTATGCAGGTTGGTAGGCATTTGACCATGAACCTTGGAAAAAAATCCACATATCACTATTTACAAACAAAAAAAGCGGGGAAATGCCTATCGTTCCATGGGATGGTAACGATGGTTTTCCCTGCTCATTGTATGATGAAGCTTTGCTGGTTATTCATTGCCGTGGCATTTCGTTTCGGATCATCCTATTCCGAATGTACCGGCTGATACGTATAGGTCGGATAGCATCCGAGAACCCGTACCTGACAGCCGATAGCCTCAATTTCTTGAAGGGCCGCCGGCAGCAGAACGGAATCCATGGAAGCTTCGATATCAATATAGAAATAATAAGTGCCGAGCTTCTTCTTCGTCGGTCTCGATTCGATCTTCGATAAGTTGATGCGGCGCCACGCAAAGGCAGACAGCAGCTGATGCAGGCCTCCCGGATAATCGTCCGGAAGCGTTACGGTAATGGTCGTCTTCGTCATCGCAACCGATTGTTCCGGAAGACTTACAGGCTCTGGCCCTACGAGCACAAACCGGGTAAAGTTGTTCTGATGGTCTTGAACCCCCTGCGCCCATGTATGTAGTCCGTACAGGGAGCCCGCACCGGATGGAGCCAGTGCGGCTACCTCGCGATGTCCAAGCTCCTTGACAAGCCTTGCCGCCTCTCCGTTGCTCCCCACCTGCTCCAGCTCCACGTGGGGCAGATAGGTTTTCAGAAATTGCCGGCATTGCGACAAAGTCACCCCATGGGAGACCACTTTTTTAATAACGGAGCAGCGGTCCGCAAGTGAATCTCCCAAGGCTTCGTTGCACAACAGATTGATGGAGATCGGGTACACGTACTCCGCTTGGATGGGCAGATCCACTTCATGGACAAGCCAATCCAAATGAAGGCTGACCGAGCCTTCGAACGTATTTTCAATAGGAATGACGCTGTAATCGGTTTGCCCGTTAACGGTCGATCTGAACACATCGTCGATCAGCTTGCAGTTCACATAATGAAAAGCATTCGTCCCCATATAATGATGAGCCGATTCTTCGGTGAATGTACCGGGACCCAGGAGCGCTACACGCTTCATAGACGGACATCTCCTTTGATGTTTTCGAATAATGTACACTGTTCATCAAAGTGTGTCAACAATTGAACTCCGTGGCGGTCCGGCTTCAGCCACATTAGCGTTGCCTCGATCTGCTCTTCCTTCAACGTTCCGAGCAGGAATTGCTCCAGCTCCTCCTTGCGGGAGCTGTTCCGGTCCACTAGCGCGAGCATGGTAGGCCCCGCTCCGCTCAATGCTACGCCGAGGGCGCCGTGGTCCGTCGCCTCGGCCAAGATCTTGGCCAGCCCCGGCACCAGGGCGGCCCGGTAAGGCTGATGCAGCGCGTCCTTCATGGCGCGCGCAATCATATCCAGCCGCCCGGTGCAGAAGGCGGCTACAAGCACGGACGAATGCCCGACGTTGAACACGGCATTCGCCAAGCTCTGCTCGCGCGGCAGCACATGCCGCGCCTTCTCCGTCGACAGCTGGAAGTGTGGAATCGCCACCAGCACTTCCAGCCGGTCGTCGGGCTCGATGCGGATATGCTCCGCACGCTCGCCGTCCCAGAAGGCGACGACGAGTCCACCGAAGAGCGCCGCCCCTACGTTATCGGGGTGGTGCTCCAGCTCCGTCGCCATCTGAAAGAGCGTATCGTCGCTGAGCGGGCTGCCGATGAGCGCATTGGCGGCTGCCAGGCCGCCTACGATCGCAGATGCGCTGCTGCCTAACCCTCTTGTCAGCGGAATATCGCTGTACATAGAGATTTCAAGCTCAGGATGCTTCACTCCCGCTTTGTCGAACACCATTTGAGCCACTTCATATATCAGATTGGACTTGTCGGTTGGAATGCCGCTCATCTGATCTCCGATCAAATGTATCTTCGTTTCCTCCGCAATGCCCATTTCTATCCATGCATAGAGATCCAGCGCCATGCCCAGCGTATCGAAGCCGGGTCCCAGGTTGGCTGTGCTCGCCGGTACCTTGACGCGTACTTTTGTATGACTTGTGTCCATGAAATCGGTCCCTTACCCTTCGAACTTAGTAATCACTGCTGTCTAAAACTCCTGCTATATCCGCGTATCCTTATCCTTCTACGCGATAGACGCTCTTGATCGCATGAACCACATCCATGGATTCGAACTGCTGCAGCACTTTTTTCATTGCCGCCTGATTCGCGTCATGGGTAATGATAATGATTTCCGCTTTCGGGTTATGCTTATTCGGATGCTGAAGAACAGATTCCAGACTTACTTCGTGCTCGGCGAATACCTGGGTAATCTGAGCCAGAACGCCCGCTTTATCCTCCACATGAAGCAGGATAAAGTTTTTCGAGGCAATTTGCTCGTCGGTTTTCAGCTTCTTCTCCTTGTATGGAATAAAGCCGCGCTGTCCGTTGATGCCAAGCTTCAGGTTGCGAACTACAGCAACCAGATCGGCCACGACAGAGGTTGCGGTAGGCATTTCGCCTGCACCCGGTCCGTAGAACATCGTCTCGCCTACGGCTTCGCCATAGACATATACGGCGTTGAACACTCCGTTGACGGAGGCCAGAGGATGGGATTGCTTGACCATCGTCGGCTGCACGCTGATGCTGATATAATCATCCTGGCGCTCTGCAATGCCAAGGAGCTTCACTTCGTAGCCAAGACGCTTGCCGTAGGCGATATCCTCTTTGGCGACCTGACTGATCCCGCGAACCTGCACATCGCCTAGAGCCACATTGGCATGGAAGCCCAGCGTTCCAAGAATGGTCATCTTGCGAGCCGCATCGAAGCCCTCGACGTCCGAAGTCGGGTCCGCTTCCGCATAGCCGAGCTGCTGCGCTTCCTTCAACACGTCTTCATAGGCTGCGCCCTCTTGGCTCATTTTCGTGAGAATGTAGTTCGTCGTTCCGTTGACGATCCCCATAATTTTCGTGATCCGGTCCGATGAGAAGCCTTCGATCAAGGTGCGAATGATTGGAATCCCTCCGGCAACACTGGCTTCGTAGAATACGTCGCAGCCCTTCTCCGAAGCTTTGGCGATAATTTCCGGACCGTGCAGCGCCATCAAATCCTTATTCGCCGTTACGATGTGCTTGCCGTTGTCCAATGCCTGCAGCATATATTTCTTTGCAAGCTCAATGCCGCCCATGACCTCGATGACGATATCAATCTCGGGATTATCGATTACATCCCAAGGATTTTCCGTTAGCACATCTGCGTTCACAGCGATGCTGCGCGCTTTGCTTTTGTCCTGGACCAAAATTTTGGCAATTTCGATCGGGGCGCCTGTCTGGCTCAGCAGATCCTGCTGATGTCCTTCCACAATGCGTACGACGCCTGTTCCTACCGTCCCGAGCCCTAACAAACCTACCTTTATCGGTTTCATATGCTGTTCCTCCTCATGATCATGTTGCAGCTATTACTGACACGCTCTTCCCGTGTTCTGGTTATTGGTTTCATCCGTCAGCCTTGGCCTACGAGTACAGCCCTGCTTACGCCTTCCTGTTCACGAAGCCGCTCAAGAAGCACGGCAACCGTCTCCCCCATCACCGATGTTTCGACGGAAATGACGACATTAGCGACACCCTGCAGCGGGATCGTCTGGTGGATCGTAAGAACATTGCCGTCCAATCCGGCTATCATGGCGAGCACTCTGGATAATATCCCTGATCGATGCTCCAAATCCATCGATATTGTGACGATGCGTTCCCGCTCCAGCTTGCTAAGCTCAAAGATGCCGTCTTTATACTTGTAAAAAGCGCTGCGGCTCAGCTCAACCTGCTCCACCGCTTCATGAATCGTCTTAACTTCGCCTCGTGCCAGCAGCTCCTTGGCCTGTACCGTTTTGACCAAGGCTTCGGGCAAAATATCTTCTCTGACTAAATAGTAACGTTCGTTACCGCTAGATCTGGTCTCCGCGTCATGTTTCTCCTGCACAGCCACAGTCCTCTCTACAAAGACGAATGTTTCTCCTTAGTGGACATTATATCGAATATGGATGTATCCGGCAATAGGCTATTTCGGAATCCGGCAGCTTTCATAAAGTTTCCACATCTGTCCGCTAGGAACACCCTCCGATTCATGTTAAGGTTTGAGTTGAGCTTGTCTTTTATTCTTTTATACTTTCATTGTGCTTTATATTACTAGTAGGAAGAGGTGGTTTTTTCGTGATTCGTACAAGAATGATGGCTACGGCGATGCTGTTTAACAATAACGATTTGCTAATGATGAAACGATCCCCGACCCGCACCTTAAATCCGGGGATGTGGGCCGTGGTCGGAGGTCACATGGAACCGGAAGAAATCAACGATCCCTACAAGGCATGCCTGCGGGAGATTGAGGAAGAAACCGGTCTGAAAGAAACCGAGCTGCTCCGTATGAAGCTGCAATATATATTAATTCGTCTCAACCAGCAGGAGATCCGCCAGCAGTTTATTTATACCGCCGAGACGACACGCAGAAACATTGTCCAAACGAATGAAGGGATCCTGCACTGGATTCCGCGCGATCAGGTTCTGAACCGGGAAATTCCGTTTATTTTCCACACCCTGCTCGCCCACTATTTCGATCATGGGCCTTCCGGGCATATATGGGTCGGTACAGCGGGCTATCAAGAAGATGCTGTCCCTACGGTCCATTGGACAGCTCTGGTCGATCCCCGGATGAACTAAGCTGAACCGGCAATTCTTCGAACCATCAGGACAATAAAAAAAAGACTGTCCTGCCGCTGAATGAAACATTCATCCGGTCACGGACAGCCTCAGTCTGAATAGTTTGCACTGCTTAAGAACACCATTACTTCGCCTGCCTCGTCCGGAAGGAGCTCTTGCTGCTAAGCTCCCGCCATTTTTCCAATACCTTGAACGCCTCCTTGCGTGACAGAAGCGAACGGGCCAGCTGAAAGCCTTCCTCATAGCTGCCCACCTTATCAAACCAGTACAGGCGAAGTCCTGCATTGAATATGACATGCTCCCTCTCATTACGGATATCCTCCGAGTCGTCTCCCCGGATGACTCTGGTGAGCCGCTTCAGATGCTCATCCTTTCCGCATTTTTCCAGCGGTTCTCCCCGAAATCCGAATGTGGCGGGATCTACGCTGTTGGACTCGTCACCCCATGGCGTCACCTTGCGTATGGAGCTCGTCTTATTGAGGGGAATGTCCTCCGATCCTTCCATTCCTTGAATGATACAAGCTGTTTCGAATCCGGATTTGGGCAGCAGCTGAAGCAAGTGTGCCATGGCCGTTTTATGATTGACACCGATAATAATGTTCTTGGAATGAATCGGATTGATGACTTTTTCTACGGTGTTCAAAAACGTCCTTAAGCCGATCTGCTCCCGCACATTCCTGATGCGGCCAAACGGCGGGCATATCAGATCCGTCCATATAAACCCGATGTGGATAGACATGAAGATGCTCTCCCATTCTTTGGCCTCAAGCTCCACCTGTATGCCTAACCCTTCCAAGAGCTCCTTTAACGAAAACCCCTGTTTCGGGGGCAAAGAATCGCTTCCGTGTAGCACTTGCGGGTATCCGACGGAAGCGAGCAGCAGGCTTACCGGAATGGTAATCGGAAAATACAGCCTGCCGTCATAAGGTCCTGCGCAGTTCAACGAATCCGAAAAGGAGCGGAAAGGAAGCGAATATTTCCGGAACACATCGATGAAGCCCATCATTTCCTCATCCGCTTCCCCCTTCATTCTCATCGCCATCAAGAAAGCCGCCGTCTGGGCGTCTGTGGACTCTCCCCGGGCAATAGAATGAGCAGCCGCAACCGCTTCATCATAGGTGAGATGGCGTGAGCCCAATTTTCCTGTTCCGACCGTCTTGATCCATTCCTTCATGCTGTCACCTCGTTTTCTATCAATGGAACCCTATCTGGTGCGAACACCATGGAGGGAAGGCTGCCACAGACTAGCCAACCCGGCCTGAAGCCCCATGCCCTGCCGCCTTATGCCCTCATGGGCTCAACTCGTACGGCGCAGGCTTTAAACTCCGGCATTCGGCACGCGGGGTCGAGCGCCGGATTGGTTAGACGATTGATGCATTGCTCCTCTCCCCAATGAAAGGGAACGAACACGGTATCCCTACGAATTTTGGCAGAAAATTTCACTTTCAGCCGGATGGAGCCCCGCTTGGATGAAACCCGCGCATATCCGCCGTTGACCAGCCCGTTTTCGATGGCGGTATCCGGATGAATCTCCAGCAGCGGCTCCGGATATTTGGAATTCAGCTCCGGTGTGCTGCGGGTTTGAACTCCCGACAAATAATGCTGCAGCACACGTCCGGTCGTTAAAGTCAACGGGTATCTCCTGGATGGGACCTCCTTCGGATTCTGATGTTCAATCGCGGCCAGTCGGGCTCTGCCATCAGGATGAGCGAAGCTGTGCTCAAACATGCGCGGCGTCCCCGGATGCCCCTCCTCCGGGCAGGGCCAGAATATGCCCTTCCTCTTCTCCAGCTCGTCGTAAGTGATTCCGTAATAATCGGCCAATCCGCCCTTGGATGCCAGCCGGAGCTCATTAAAAATATCCTCAGCCGAGCCATATTGAAAATATCGTCCTCTTCCCAGCGCAGAGGCTATATCGCATAGAATCCTCCAGTCCAGCCTCGCTTGCCCGGGCAGCGGCTTCAATGCTCTTCTGACCATCACGCGCCCTTCAAGCTGAGTCATCGTCCCCTCATCCTCCAAATAGGCGGAGCCAGGAAGGAGTACATGGGCAAAGCGGGACGTTTCCGATGGCAGCAAATCAATGACAACCAGAAACTTCAGCTTCTTCAACGCTCTCTCCACCAATTGACTGTTGGGATTGGACACGACCGGATTGGAGGAAAGGATAATCAGCGCCTTGATCTCCTCCCGGTCAATAGCCTCCATCATTTCATAAGCAGATACCCCTTTGTGAGGGAGCTCCTCCTCTGGAACTCCCCATACGCTGGCGATGTGAGCCCTATGGGCGGGATCTTCAATCAAACGGTAGCCCGGAAGCTGATCAGCCTTCTGCCCGTGCTCTCTGCCGCCCTGACCGTTGGCTTGGCCCGTGATGGCCCCATAGCCGCATCCGGGGCGGCCGATTTTACCGGTGAGCAGTACCAGGTTGAGAAAATTGCGGACGTTGGCCACTCCGCTTGCATGCTGCTCTACCCCCCGGGCCGTAAACACCATTCCCGTTTCCGCTTGGCCGTACATCCTTGCTGCCTCGATTATAAGCATGGGATCAACACCGGATAGCGCCGCCGCTTCGGACAATGAAACCTTCTTCACATGCTCAGCCAAATCGGCATAGCCGTTTGTTTTTTGCTCGATAAACGCCTGATCCGTATACCCTTCCTCCACGATGACCTTCAGCATCCCGTTGACCAATGCCGCATCGTACCCCGGCTTCACCTTCAGATGGATATCCGCAATCGCACACGTTGCCGTTTCCCGCGGATCTATGACAATGATCTTGCATCCGTCTTGCTTCGCCTTACGGAAATACTGCATGATGGTCGGCTGACATTCGGCAATATTGGTGCCCGCAAGAATAATGCATTTGGCTAAGGGCACTTCTGAAAGCGGGTTCGTCAAGCCTCGGTCGACCCCAAAGGTCAGATTGGAAGCCCCTGCTGCAGCCGACATGCAGAACCTGCCGTTGTAATCGATATATTTGGTCTGAAGCGCTACTCTCGCAAATTTTCCCAGGAGATAGCTTTCCTCATTCGTTAAGGAGCCTCCTCCGTACACGCCTACCGAATCCTTGCCGTATTTGAGCTGGATATGCTGGATTTGAATCCGAATATGCTCGAGCACGGCTTCCCAGGACACATTACGAAGTCTTCCGTAGTCCCTTATCATCGGGCTTTTCAATCTTCTATCGTCCATGGTATGTGTGTGGGCATTCAGCCCCTTGACACATAGCCTTCCGTCCGTTACCGGGTCCTCTTTGTTAGGAGTTACGGAATAGAGAGCCCCGCCGCTTGTAGCTACCTCCTGAAGCTTCATCGTACATTGCACGCTGCAGTAGGGACACTCAGTCAAGTCCGCATTCACTTGAGGCAGGACGGCAACCTGCCGCTTCTGAACAAGCTCAACATAATCGTTCATTTCTGCTCTCACCCGCCTCTAGTAATTAACCCCCGAACCCGATGTCGCCCAAGCTTTCCTCCAGCTTCGAGTCACTGCGTAAAAGACCAGGGTTACCACCAGCACGATAGAGGCAACAACAACAAATCCCGTCGTATGAGTCCCCGTAGCTTGCTTTAAAGGTCCTAATATATTATTCGGCAGCAGAAATCCGCCAAGACCGCCGAAGGCCCCCACAATGCCTGTTACAACCCCTATCTCTTTGGAAAAGCGCTGCGGAACCAGCTGGAAGATCGAACCGTTCCCCATTCCCAGGCACGCCATCATTACGCTTGTTATAGCCAGCATCACAAGAAAGGAGCTCGGCAGCGTCGAAACAGCAAAAGCGCATAGAGTGATAACGGAGAAGAGCAGCATCATAAAACGCATGCCTCCGATTTTGTCGGCAATATATCCCCCAACCGGTCTGAAAAAGCTCCCGGCAATAACTGTGATCGTGACCAAATAACCGATTTGAACCTTGCTCAGACCTCCATCCATTGCTTTGTCGCCATATACATCATAGAAGAAGATATTGAAATAATTGGAAAACCCGACAAAGCCGCCGAACGTAACCGCATAGAATAGGCTGAACCACCAGGTATCGATATTTTTGAAGGCTGACAAATAATCTACAAGCTTCTTGGGCTCCGGCTGATTGGGGCTATCCTTAGCCATGATAGTATAAGCCAGAAGGACAAGCAGCAGTGGAAGCATGGCCAGACCGAATACGTTGTGCCAGCCCATAGAGGCGGCCAATTGCGGGCCGAAGAAGGTCGCCAGAGCCGTACCGCTGTTGCCGGCCCCGGCTATCCCCATCGCCAAGCCTTGGTACTGCGGCGGATACCATCGGCTGGCAAGCGAAAGCGAAACTGCAAAGCTCGCCCCGGCTATGCCGAGCAGAAATCCTAGTGCTTGAACCTGATTCAAGCTGTGGCCGCCTAGCCACCCCCATAGCAAGGGAATCAGCGTCAGGATCATACCGATAATTCCCGTCTTCCTGGAGCCGATGCGGTCAGCCAGAATGCCCATCGGAATTCTGAATATGGAGCCGCCTAACGTCGGAATCGCAACCATCGTTGCCTTCTGCGCATCAGTCAAACCAAAATCTTTGGTGATGTACAAGGATAGAGCTCCGCAAAGGACCCATATCATAAAACTAACATCAAAATAGAGAAACGCTGACAACAAACTCGGAAAATGCCCTGCTTTTCGGAAATTTTGTACATCCACTCCTAGATTCCTCCTTGTTTTTTCTCTTTTCCCTACATTCATGTATTGTTTGTGTTAGTATTCATTACACATATATACTATACAATTCAAATCCGTATAGTTCAACGCTTTTTTGAAAAAAAGTTCATGTTTTGGCACATCTTTTTTTGTATATTTTCTATTCACCCTAGTAATCAACGTGAATAACGAACATTTTTATTATTGTTTTGTTTTATTGTTCGCTTTTACAACGTTTTCAACAAAAAATAAAACACCAAGCTCATCAAACCACATGAGACCTGGTGTTTATCATTCCGATTCCCCAATACCGTTTGCCGGCTATTCCTTCTCAACAAATTCGAATTCAAAATCACCGATCCGAACCGTCTGCCCATCCTTGGCACCGCGGCTCCTAAGCGCTTCATCAATCCCTTTTTTGCGCAAAATCCGGGCAAATCGCATGACGGATTCCTCTGTACTAAAATTCGTCCGTTTAATCAGCTTTTCAATACTTGGACTCTCTACAACGAAAGTATCATTCTCCCGGTGAATGGTGAAATCCTCATCATCATCCTTTGCTTCCAGGCGATATACTTTGCGCTCTGACAGATCGACGAGATCCTCGACGAGAGGCATCTCGGGGATGGTTTCCAGCAAGTCCGCGATCTTATAAAGCAGCTCCTGAACACCACTTTTGGTAAGCGCCGAAATCGCTATAATTTGCGTCTCCGGACTAACTCCCGCCAGCTGTTGTTTGAATTGCGCCAAAAATTCCTCTGCATCGGGCATGTCCATTTTATTGGCAACCACAATTTGCGGACGTTCTTCAAGCTTGGAGTTGTACAGCTTTAATTCCTCGTTGATCTTCTGCCAGTCCTCAAATGGATCCCGGCCTTCTGTTGCAGCCATATCGATAATATGGACGATAACCCTGGTTCGTTCAATGTGGCGCAAGAACTCATGACCCAGTCCGACACCCTGATGCGCTCCTTCAATCAAGCCTGGCAAATCCGCCATGACGAAGCTGCGTCCGTCTCCGACGTCAACCACACCAAGATTCGGTGTAAGTGTCGTAAAATGGTACGCCCCAATCTTCGGCTGGGCCGCCGAAACTATCGAGAGCAAGGTCGATTTGCCTACACTCGGGAAGCCTACCAAGCCCACATCCGCCATCACCTTAAGCTCCAGGACAACCCAGCGCTCTTGACCTTCTTCCCCGTTTTCGGCAATTTCGGGCGCAGGATTGTTCGGTGTCGCAAAGCGAGTGTTCCCGCGTCCTCCGCGTCCTCCCTTGGCGATAACGACCTCCTGCCCATGACGGGTCAAATCTGCAATAATCTCCTGACTGTCATCGTCGATTACTACGGTTCCCGGCGGCACTTTAACGATCATATCATCGGCATTGGCTCCATGCTGGCTTTTATTGCGCCCTTTTTCCCCTCGCTCCGCTTTAAAATGCTTCTGGTAACGAAAGTCCATCAACGTACGCAGTCCCTCATCGACACGGAAAATAACATCGCCGCCATCTCCGCCGTCGCCTCCTGCAGGTCCGCCCTCGGGAACATATTTTTCCCTCCGGAACGCCACCAGACCGTCTCCGCCGTCACCACCCTTAACATAAATCTTCGCTTTATCTACAAACATGAATCCACCTCATTATGTATTCAATAACAGCAAAATTGAAACTGCTGCCTCATTTTCTTTCACCTGAACAGCTTCCCAAGCTTCACCCGGCACCGATGCCTGACGTATCCTTTGCAAGGATTGCATAAGTGATGCTTCCTTCACATCCCCTTGATAAACAAACCGCACAAGCAGCGCATCCTTCTCTTGAAGCAAATGAAGCTCCAGCGCATGCTCCCCTTCCGCAGCGAGGCGCGCATTGTGCTTAAAGGTCTCCATGACTTCACGAACCATGACATAAATCCGATGAGGATCTACCGGCAGCTCATCTAGATGTATCTCCTGCTTCATTATGATGGATAGCGTAATTTCCCTAACCTCGGTCTGATAAGCAAGCAAATAGACGATCAGGTCCGGAATTCCCAGTTTAGCCACGTAGCTCTCAATCTGAACCTTATGTTTTATTTTCTCCATAAGACTCTCTAATTTATCATACTTTTTTAATTTCACATAACCGAACAGCACCTGAATCTCATTCATCCAGTCATGCCGGTAGTGATTTAACAATCGGATGAAACGAAGATTTTGCTCCGAATCCCCATCCTCCGCGGCAGCCGCCGCAGGAGATTGTGCGTAATCCAACACCAACTGCTCGCAATCAGGCCTTTTCGACATCATGGCGTACCCTCTCCGATCCGCGCTTGATCCTAACTCTACCAGTATAGCATGTTGTTCCAAAAAGCACACGCCACTTTCCCAACTACGCAAAAAACCCCAGCGATACTGGATCGCCGGGGTTATCGTTGATGACGTATTATACTTCCACAGCCGCAGCCACAGGAGCAGCGTCCACAGGGTAGACGCTAACTTTCTTGCGATCACGACCCAGACGTTCGAATTTCACAACGCCTTCAACCTTTGCAAACAGCGTATCATCGGAACCGATGCCTACGTTATTGCCCGGATGAATTTTCGTTCCGCGTTGGCGAACCAAAATGCTTCCTGCAGTTACTTGTTGACCGTCAGCACGCTTAACGCCAAGACGTTTAGCAATACTGTCACGTCCGTTTTTGGTGGAACCTACACCTTTTTTGGAAGCGAACAACTGAAGATTTAATTGTAGCATGGATGTCTACCTCCTTCTTCACTTATTTTTTGTCTTGCAATGTTATATATGCACCATACGATTGTTCGATCGATTTCAGCATGACGACCATCGATTCCAGAAGCAGCTGTACCTTATCCGACTCTGTATCATCCAGATCAACGGGAACCTGTACATCCAGCAAACCATGCTTCATGTTCGCCTTCATAACAACCCCTAGCACCGTTTCAACAGAGTTGACGGTACCGACCGTAACGGCTGATACACCCGCGCAAACGATATCTTTGCCCGGATCACCGTATAGTGCGTGCCCTTTAACCCGGAACGACTCGATCCGATCGTCTGGTCTCCGCTTGATCGTTACCCGAATCATAGCCTTATCCCTGCTTAAGCCTGGATTTTTTCAATCACAACTTTGGTGTAAGGCTGACGGTGACCTTGCTTACGACGGTAGTTCTTCTTGGCTTTATATTTGTAAACGATGACTTTCTCACCTTTACCGTGCTTCTCTACTTTTGCAGATACAGCAGCGCCAGCTACCAATGGAGCTCCAAGCACCAAACCGCCTTCTTTGGATACAGCCAATACTTTGTCAAAAGTAACAGCTTCACCTTCACCTGCGTTCAATTTTTCGATGTAAAGAACATCGCCCTCTTGAACTTTGTATTGTTTACCGCCTGTTTCGATAATTGCGTACATTTCGTTGCACCTCCCTCATGTCTCAGACTCGCCTTAGCCAGGTGACCCGTTCTGAAAGGAACGCGTGCTTCAACCCGCTTCGTGCGGTTACAGCATGTTTTGCAACATACCTGATTATATTACCACAGCCTATGAATGATTGCAATGCCTATTCCAATAGATTCTTCCGTACACCTTGGAACGGTCATTTGGTCCATAACCATCCGGTCCCCTCGCACTCCGTGCAGCGGCGAATAGTCACTTTGTCCTTCCCGTCACGAACCTTTTTTCGGGTCATCTCTACCAAGCCGAGCCGTGTCCACCCTTCAACTACCGTTTTGGTGCGATCCCGTTTGACCTCCTGCTCGAGCGTGTCCAGAACCAGCTGCCGGTGAGCAACCAAATCCATATCAATAAAATCGATAATAATAAGTCCGCCAATATCTCTTAATCTTAACAGCCGGGCAATTTCTTTGGCCGCCAGAACATTCGTGTCCTTCACCGTCTGCTCCAAATCTACGCTCCCGGTATACCGCCCCGTATTTACATCGAACACGGTCAGAGCCTCGGTATGGTCGACGACTACATAGCCCCCGTTATCCAGCCAAATTTTGCGTTTAAAGCTGTTCTCAAGCTGCTCGTCCGCCTGAAAAGTGCCGAACAACGTCCCCCTCGTTCTCTCAAACCTCCGGACCCTCTCGCAAAGACCCGGCGAAACGGCGCGAACGAGAGTCATGATGGTGTCATAGGCATCCTTATCATTAACCCAGAGCTCCTGCACATCATCGCGAAATACATCCCGAATCCAGCGTGGCAGCAGCCCAAAGTCGGTATACACCTTGCGCGGTACGGGACCTTGCAGCGAGGATAGCTCCTCCACCGCCTGCCATCGCTTCCGCAAGTCTATAAGATCGGTGGTGATCAGCTCTTCCGCGACGCCCTCGGCCGCCGTTCTGACTATAAAGCCCTCTCCCTGCTTCAGATGCTTCTCCGCCGCATGCTTTAACCGTTCACGTTCGGTTTCAATTTCAATTTTGCGGGACACGCCTACGTAATCGGCGCGCGGCATATAAACGCCCCATCTGCCGGGAATCGAGTAGTGAGTTGTCACCCGTGCCCCCTTATTGCCCACCGGCTCTTTGACAACCTGTACAAGCAGGGCTTGCCCTACCTGCACCAGCTCCGTAATTAACGGCTTTTGTTTGGGGTGCTTTTCCAAATGCGCCGGTAAAATATCATCGATATATAAAAAGGCGTTTTTTTCCAATCCGATATCCAAAAACGCCGCCTGCATCCCTTGCAAAACGTTAACGACTCGACCTATGTACATATTGCCAGCCAAGTGCTCCGCCCCGCGAAGTTCGTTGTCGTACTCTACCAATCGGTCATCTTCCATTACCGCTACTTCGATTTGGTCCTGTCCACATTGTACGAGAATACGCTTCATGATTTTCCACCTCGGACTTCATTTTACATGAAAAGCTCGGAAATCGCACTTCCCCGTTTGGTTTCATTGAAATAAGTTTGCAAAAGCGGTTGTTCGGGGAGTACGATACGTATGGCACCGCGCTCATCCATTACATACACGAGATGGTATTTCTCCCGCATAAACAAGCGAACAATCTCTGTCACCTTACGCCTCCCGTCCACAACAATCGGCTGTGCTAAGGTTCCCTGACGGACAAGCCGATGATATGTGTCCCCTCTATGGATCAGAAAGCGCATAAAATGATAGGACATGCCCTTGTAAGCATACCAGTTGGAATAAAACAGAAACAAGCCTATCATAAACAAATTCAGCTGAAAGCCCCCATACCACGTATGGAATGCCGCCGCGAGGAGCAGCAGAATACTAAGAATCAGGCTGGCCACGCAGCTGAATACAATCACCTTCTGGTACGGAAGCCAAAAGCTCAAGACGCACTGCATGATCTTGCCCCCATCCAAAGGAAGAATGGGAAGCAGGTTGAATAAAGCCACGTACATATTCGCTTGGATGAAATAGGCGCTCCATTCTCCGGAAATCACGCCTGTCGATTGCAGAACCAACGCCGCTACCATCATCATACCATTTTGAAGCGGTCCTGACAGCGTTACAATGATTTCCTGCCATGCCGGAACACTGGCCATCTCATCCACCACAGCGACTCCGCCGAAAGGAAGAAGCTGAATTTCCTTTACCCGCCATCCGAAATTTTTGGCCGCCATGACATGTCCCAGCTCATGAATTAGCACTATGCCGAATAATGTTGCCGTCTCAATAAAGTAGCCCGCCAAGATAGACAGTAGAATGACAATGGAAAAAAGCGGATGAAAACGAATAGGGACGCCAAAAAGGCGGTTCCACTTACTCAAATTGTACCACATCCGCCGGATTGACGAATTTATTGTCCTTGGATACAGCGAAATACAGGTATCCCGATTGCTTTGTGCTGTTTTTGGACACCGTGCCTATCGTCTCACCGCCCTTAATCCAGTCGTTTAACTCCACCTTGCCCTGTTCGATCCAGCCGTAGACCGATTGCAGGCCGTTCGTATGACGGATAATGATCGTATAACCCGTTTCCTCCTTGTTCCCCACATAAACCACCAGACCCGTATCCATCGCTGCTACAGGCGTGTCCTGCTTCGTCTCTATCGTTACCCCGAGACGGCTTGCTTCAAAGGGAGCGATGATCTTTCCCTTGACCGGCGTGAAATAATGCTTGGAGACAACATCCACCTTCTGAGCCTCCTCTTGATGAAGCGTGCTTAGAGCAGGGAGCAGCGACGGGGTTCCGCCGAATTGCCGTTCATACCAGAGAGCTACCGATTGGAATTGGAAGGATTCATTCAATGCTGAACTGATATAGGCTTTGCCCTTATTGGCAAGCGGGTGATTCCACTGAAACATTCCCCAAATTAAGGCAAATAGAAAACAGCTGACAACCAGCTTCAGGCGCAGCCCACTTCTGCCCGGCATCAACCTACTCCGTTCCGGACCATCGTCTTCATAATCTCTGCGTGACAAGTCCTGCTGCCATTTTTGCTTCCATACATACTCCGGATCGTTCCAGCGTCCCGTATCCTGGGGCGGTGCATCGTCAAGCTGCTCCCGGACCGGCTCTGGAAAAGAGCGGTAGGGCTCCAGCAGTTCCTGCTGCCGGACATGCATAGGGTTAGGTACGGGGCGCTGTTCTGCTGACGCCTGCAGCTCTCTGATCCGCTCCATCCTTCTTTGACGTATATTATTTTTGGTGCTCATACTCGGTTACCTCCCCAAGAGCTTTCCATCAGGAAAGCCGCCGTATTCCATAGAGCGATTGGATAAATTGAACCGGCATTATTGTGCTTGTCTGATCCTGCAGCCAGCCGGAGCTTGTTTACTCTCATCCTATGAGCCTGTACAACCAAATATGAGAATTAAATAGCCCCTCAAAGCGGGGCCTGGGTTTCGAAGCGCATACAGGCTCCTCCACAGGAAGCCGCGAAATTGGTAAACTCCCTAAGGTCAACATAGCACTGTAGCCAGGCTACTTATGATTTCCCGTTAGACATGCCAAAAAAGCACCCTGATTTTCAGGATGCTTCATAGGACAGTTGTTATCTTAATAGGTTAATTCTTTTTCCTGATGGACTCGAATGCTCATCACGAGCGCAATACACATCATATTGATCAGCAGTGAGGTACCTCCATAGCTGATGAAGGGCAGCGTGATCCCCGTCAGCGGCATGATGCCGATCAGCATGCCTACGTTTTCGAAAATTTGAAAGACGAACATGGAGACGACGCCGACAATGATGTAGGAGCCACCTTTATCCCCGCACTGGATAGATATTAGAATCATTCGGTAAATCAAGACGAAATAGAGCAGCAATAGAACGGAGGAGCCGACAAAACCGAATTCTTCCGCCAATACGACGAAGATGGAATCCGAGTAGGCATACGGGATGAAATGCCGGTGGACCGACGTCCCCTGCAAGTACTTCTCCCCGGTCAAGCCGCCGGAGCCGATCGCTTTGATCGAGTTGTCAACCTGGAACTTCTGGTCCTTCGTCGCGTTCTCCGGATCGATAAAGGTATCCATCCGGGCGACCCAGTGGCCTTTGCCTCTATCCGAAAAGTAGGTTTTAATAGGATCGTGGTAATGAGTAAACAGGTACATGAACAATACCAGCGCTCCTACGGCAATGAGCACCCCTATCAAGAAATGCACATATTTGATATTTCCGATCCATAACATGCCGATGAAGACAACGATAAAAATGATGGCATTCCCCAAATCCGGCTGGATCAGCACCAAAATAAACGGTATCAGCACAATGACGCCAACAGGGACTACATCGGTCCAAAATAACAACGGCTCTCCCTGCCTGCGGGCAAGAAACGCGGCAAGGCCCATGATCAGCATAAGCTTCATAAGCTCGGCCGGCTGAAACAGCAGCCCCCCGGGAAGCTGGAACCAGCTTTTGGCGCCGTTAATCTCCATCCCGAATTTATACACGGCCGCCAGCATGGCAAGACCCGTTATATATAAATAGGGCGAAATTTTTAGCAGCCCGCGGTAGTCGACAAAGGTTAACCCCAAGAAAGCGAGGATAGAGATAACATAGATGATGATCATCTTTTTAAGATCGAAAACAATATTCGGGTCATCAAGCGTTGCGCTGTAGACAAGCAGCGTGCTGATAACCATGAATGCTAGCAGGATGACAACGATGGGAATATCGATCTTTTTTAATTTATGCAGCAAATCCGATCATCCCATTCCGATAAACTTCTTCAATTTGGAAATAACGCCGGACTTTTCGTCCATAGGCATTAAAGGCACGGTATCACCCAAAATACGCCGGGCAATGTTACGATAAGCAATCGCCGCACGCGAGCTTGGATTCATCACCGTCGGCTCTCCCATGTTAGCCGCTTTGATGACGTATTCGTCATCCGGAACGATGCCCAACAAATCTATGGCCAATACGGAGCAGATCTCGTCAATGTCAAGCATCTCGCCCTTTTTGACCATATTGGCACGAATCCGGTTAATGACGAGTTTCGGCGATTCAATGCGTTCGTTCTCCAGAAGTCCGATAATACGATCCGCGTCACGTACGGCCGCGTTCTCCGGTGTGGTGACGACGATAGCTTTATCCGCTCCGGCAACCGCATTTTTAAACCCTTGCTCTATACCTGCCGGACAATCAATGATGACAAAATCAAAGTCGCGCTTTAACTCCAGCACGATGTCTCTTACCGCTTCCGGAGAAACAGAATGCTTGTCTTTCGTTTGAGCAGCAGGAAGCATGTAGAGCTCGTCAAAGCGTTTGTCCTTCACCAATGCCTGAGCCAACCGGCAGCGCCCCTCTGCTACGTCTACCAAATCATAAATGATCCGGTTCTCCAGCCCCATGACGACATCCAGATTGCGCAGGCCGATATCCGTGTCGACCATACACACCTTTTTCCCTTGAAGCGCCAATGCCGTTCCGATATTAGCGGATGTCGTCGTCTTGCCGACACCGCCTTTTCCCGAAGTAATGACAATTGCTTCTCCCATATGCTTCACTCCTTCTCCTTACTGCTTTGCCGTTAATTTATGCATATGATGAATTTTATCTATTTCCATTTTTCCATCCCGAATATAGGCAAACTCCATAAAAGCTTCGTTGATTCCCCATTCATCCGGCGGCCTGCTGATAATGCCGGCAATTCTGAGCTGAGTCGGTCTCAGATGCGATGCGGCAATAACGGAGGATTCGTCGCCGTCCACCCCTGCGTGAGCCATGCCCTTTAAGGATCCCATCACATAGATGCTGCCCGAGCTGATAATCGTGCCGCCCGGATTCACATCACCAAGGAACAGGATGTTGCCTTCTTCAGTTAATGTTTGGCCGGAGCGTACGATGCCCTTGAGCAGCTTAATATCCGGCATATGTTGAAAAACGGACGCCGATGGGTCCGCCGTTTGCGATTCAATAGATTGGATCAGCAGATTTCCCTTCTGTCCAATGATGGAGCGAATCTGCTCCTTCTCCTCTTCGGAAACGTTTCTCGTTCCAAGTTTGACGTGAACATGAATAATAGGGCCGGTCAATATTTGCTGATGGGTCTTTTCAAGCTTGTGCTTAAGCTCCTGGATGACTTCATCAAACTCACATGTATCGTTAAGCAAAAATACGAGCCCGTCTTTAACACCTTTTATTGTCACGTGATGCTTTACTGCCGCCATACACTTTTCCAACCCCCTAGCCTATACAATTCGGCTTTTTTCAGCATATCTCCTTCTTTTTCGCTGAAAATTATTCCTCCGGGGCGGGACTTTCTCGGTGCATGCTCTCGAACAGCTTTCTTACCGGAACGTAAACGATCAAGGCAAAGAGCAGATTAAACAGCGTGCTTGGCAGCATTTGATGGAAAAACGCCCACTGCAAATCCAGATGCGTTGTCTGAAACAAGCGGTACAGCCCGTACACAATAGCTTCATAGAACAAGTTGCCGAGCGCAATGACCAGCATGCTTACGATAATATTGGAATACAACCTGCGGTGCGTAAGGCCGGCCAAATAGCCGGTAAGCCCCATGGCAAAGGATATCGGTCCGAGCATGGGCGAATAGTACAATAAATCCTGCAAAAAACCAAAGATAAGGCCGTACCACAATGCCGTATGACGGTTCACATAAAGTCCGATGTACAATACGATAACAAGCATGAAATGAGGGGCCACGAAGACCCTGGATTGCCACACGCCCGGAATCAGCCACTGGAACAACGTTCCTTCCAGAATCAACAAGGCGGTTAAAATTACCCACAGCCACTTGCGCGCCATCCGCCTCACCCCTGCTCCGGAACAAATACAACGAATACTTCCCGCAAATGGGTAAAGGAGGCAAAGGGTTGTATCGTCGCTTCATGGGAAATTCCGTAAGTGCCCGGCTTCCTGGAAACGACCTTGCCGACCGGAATGCCTCTCGGGAATACTTGACCCAAGCCGGAGGTGATGACTTCATCGCCGACCTCGAGCTTGTCGTTCGGGTCGATCTTGGTCATGATCAGCTTCTGTTGGGTTGGGTCATAGCTTTCGATCATCCCGAAGGACTCGTTCTCCCGGTTCTTGATCGTCACGGATATCGCCTTCGATTCGTTGGCCGTATCGTCCACTCCGTTCAACAGCTGCACGTTGGAGTAGAACGAGAAGGTTTGAAGCACGCGGCCTACCAAGCCGTCTACGGAAACAACCGCCATATTGGGCTTGACGCCATCCTTCTCTCCCAGATTAATGCGGACTGTATTATTCAGAGAATCCGGGCTGACCGCGACGACCTCGGCAATCCGAAACGTATAGTTGTTAGCCTGCTTCTGGCGCTCCGTAAAGCCAAGCGCTTCCTGCAGCCGCTTGTTTTGCTGCTCCAGATCGTTCAGACGCGTCGTATCTCGGGCATATTTCGTCAAGGTCTGCTTCAGCACCTGATTTTCGATAAAAATCGTACGCATTTGCTTCATATCCTCAAAGAAACCCGCTATGTAGCCAGCGGGCTTATAGAACAATCCTTGTGTCCAAGACAATGTATCGCCAACAAATTTCTCAGGCCACGTCGCCTGCCCTCGTTTGCCGAGCGTCAAGCCCATCAAGGCGATGAAACAGATAAGGCCGAGAAGCAAAATCAGCAGCCTCTTATTCCCCAACAATTTCAAAGCATACACCTTCTAACCTTCACAGCGTAATAATCAGCGTTTTGACTTGCTTGTAGGACCTGATCTCATTTTGAAAAGATGAATATTCTCAAGCGCTCTTCCCGTACCGATTGCCACGCAATCGAGCGGGTTCTCGGCCACAAGAACCGGCATGCCGGTTTCGCGGGACAGCAGCTTGTCCAGGTTGCGCAGCAAACCGCCTCCCCCTGTAAGGACGATGCCGCGGTCCATAATGTCGGCGGCCAGCTCAGGCGGACATTTCTCCAATGTCACCTTCACAGCATCCACGATGCTGTTCACGGTATCTCCCAAAGCTTCCGTAATCTCGCCGGAGGTTACGCTCATCGTCTTCGGCAGCCCCGTCACCAGGTCACGGCCGCGGATTTCAAAGCTGACAGGAGGATCCATAGGCAGCGCAGAACCGATCTCCATCTTAATTGATTCCGCTGTACGCTCGCCGATCATCAAGTTATACGTCCGCTTGATGTATTGGGTAATCGCCTCGTCCATATCGTCTCCCGCGACACGGATGGAGCGGCTGGTAACGATACCTCCCAATGAAATGACCGCTACCTCGGTAGTACCGCCGCCAATATCGACGACCATGCTGCCTGTCGGCTCCCATACGGGCAAATCAGCGCCGATCGCCGCTGCAAACGGCTCTTCAATGGTGAAGGCGTCGCGGGCACCCGCCTGACGGGTCGCGTCCTCTACCGCACGCTTCTCAACGGCTGTAATTCCCGAAGGTACGCACACCATTACGCTAGGATGCCGTTGAAACAACCAGCGGTCCTTCTGGGCCTGGCGAATAAAATATTTAATCATGGTCGAAGTCGTATCAAAATCGGCAATGACCCCGTCCTTCATCGGACGGACTGCACGAATATTACCGGGAGTACGGCCAATCATCTTTTTTGCGTCATTTCCTACGGCCTCTATAGATTTGGTATCGGTACGCAGCGCCACAACCGAGGGCTCTCTGACCACGATCCCTTTACCTTTTACATAGACCAATGTATTTGCTGTCCCGAGATCGATCCCCAGGTCCTTTGTAAAACCACCAAACATGCTCGGTACTCCCTTCCTATGGCTTCATGCCCAAAAAACTGCTGATCCAACCAGCTATTTACTTACATAACAAATTCTTTAACGACTACCACTATTATATTACATCAAGCCTTGCTCCTTCAAACTTACGTATCTCCGGTCACCGATCACAATGTGATCCAGCACGTCGATACCGATGATCTCGCCTGCTTCCATCAGACGGCGGGTCAAGGCGACATCCTCAGAGCTCGGGGTCGGGTCGCCGCTAGGGTGGTTATGAACGCAAATAATCGAAGCACTGCTCCGCTTGATCGCAGCCCGGAATACTTCCCGGGGATGTACGATCGCCGCATTCAAACTGCCCATAGATAACGTTTCCTGACCTATGATGTGATTTTTTGTATTTAAAAATAAACAAACAAAATGCTCTTTCTGTAAATAACGCATCTCTTCCATCAAAAGACCTGACACGTCCTCGGGTGAACGAACCGTTACAACCTCATTCATACCGCTCCGTGCAAGCCTCCGGCCCAATTCAATGCCGGCCTGGATTTGCAGCCCTTTGGCGGCGCCGATCCCTTTGATTTCCGTTAACTGCTGCAGGCTCATGTCGACAAGACTCCTCAGTCCTCCCGATTGGGCTAACAATCTTTGCGCCAAGTGCACGGCAGATTCCTGAACCGTACCCGTCCGCAGCAAAATAGCTAACAATTCCGCGTTACTTAATGCTTGAGCCCCATACTGCATCATGCGTTCTCTAGGTCGTTCTTCGTTTGGGACATCGCGCAATGTCATATTGGGCGATTCCATTCATTCCCCTCTTTCGTCAAAAAAGTCATTGAACCCTCATTATATCATGATGCAGACTCAAATAACAGCAATACCCAAGCGTGCCAGCAGATCGCTGAGCAGGGATACCGGAAGTCCCACAACATTGAAATAATCGCCTTCAATACGCTCGATCATCGTCGCGCCCAAGCCTTGAATGGCATAGGAGCCCGCTTTATCCATCGGTTCGCCCGTATCAATATAACGCTCGATCTGGGTCGCCGTCAACGGCTTCATGTAAACTGATGTAACATGATGAGAAACCTCCTGCCGGTCTGACGCCAAATCGATGCAAGCCACACCGCTATAGACCTGATGCCATCGTCCCTGCAGCCTGTTCAGCATGCGGTAGGCATCCTGCTTGTCCTTCGGCTTGCCCAGCACTTCACCGTCTATCACGACGATGGTATCCGATCCGATAACAATTCCGTCCGTGCGCTGCTCCTGTTTATACATTTCGCAGACAGCCGCCGCTTTGCGACTGGATAATTGTTCCACGATCTCCTCCGGCTTGAGCCCGGGCTCCGTATCTTCATTTACATCGCTTACCCTGATTTCATATGGCAGTTGAAGAGACTTGATCAATTCCTGACGGCGAGGAGAGGAAGACGCCAGTATCAGCATTTTTTGCACAGTATTCGACATATATAGACTCCTTGATCCGAATAGTTTGGTCGATTCCTTATTCCAATGTTCCCAGCCCTCTTAGCTTTTACAATTTGCGGTAAATCCAAAACGATGCCGCCAGCCCCGCTAAGCTGACCAAGTTCAGCTTCAGTTGGATGTGAAGATCGTATTTTAGCACCAGTAAATCCGCTTTAGGCTCCCATGACAGCTCGACGGATTTAGTCAAAAACGATAAGGCGGAGACCGGGCTGAGCAGCTGCCCTACCAAGGCGCCCGCCACTAGTCCTATGATAAGCAATAAGATAAAAGTAAATGTATTTTTTTTCACTTCGGTTCCCATTCCTCTATCAGTTGATATGCGCATCTCGTATTATAGCATAATTTTGGAGAATGTTACCTGCTTACAACACGTACGGACAGCCTGTAGAATATAGCGAGGAGGGATTCGATTTGAAGCGCCGGCCTTATACTATCATGATGATTCTATTGATGCTTCTGATAGCTTTCCCGACATCAGCCTTTGCGGCGAAAATTGTCGTAGATGCGGGACACGGAGGCTCCGACCCCGGGGCTATTGGAGTCAATGGCTTAAATGAAAAAACCGTAAATTTGGATATTGCCCGAAAATTAAAGGGCTTCTTGGTTGAACACGGATATGAAGTAAGCATGACACGTACGGACGATACTTACATATCCTTGAAGGATCGCGTTGATTTCACCAACACACAGAATGCGGACCTGTTCGTATCGGTCCATGCCAATTCTTATTCTAACCCGGACTCTCGCGGAGCGATGGTCCTGTATTACGATAAAAATTTCCCCCAGGTTGACTATCCGGCCAGTCCGCAAATGGCGGCTCTGACTCCGGAAAGCAAGGAGCTTGCACAAAAAGTGCTGAACCAATTCGTAACGACCGTAGGGGTAGCCAATCTTGGCCTGGTGGAGAGCTCCGTATATGTCGTACGCATGGGAACGATTCCGAGTATTCTCGTGGAGACTTCGTTCTTATCCAACGCCAAGGACGCCGCTCTGCTTAACAGCGACGAGGTAAGGACACAAATGGCCAAAGCGATCGCTCTTGGCATTGAAGACTACCTGCCGCTTAATGGACAGGGCTCCTCCAGCGTGTTCACGGATATCACCGGGCATTGGGCGAAGGAATCGATCGTGCGATTGAACACGCAGGGAATTATCGATGGCGTCGGCAAGCAGTTTTTGCCGGACAAGGAGATGACGCGTGCGGAGTGGATCACCCTGTTGGACCGCGTATTCAACCTGTCGACGGTCCATGCCGCTGCTTCGACGGGCGTCTGCGCCGACCCGACCGTCACCGGTGCCGTCTACGGCGCAGGGGTATGCACCCCCCTGGCCGACAAAGCCAAGGACGTGCAGGCCGGTCACTGGGCCTACGCGTCCTTGAGCAAAGCTGTGGCCGCCGGGGTGCTGGACGGGTACGAGGACGGGACGCTGCGTCCCGACCAGCCCGTCACGCGCGCCGAGGTGGCCGCGATGTTCCAGCGGCTGGCACTGCCGCTGGCAGGCACGGCGGCGGTGACGCAGCCGCCGTTCAAGGATGTGCCGACCGGCTCCTGGTCGGCCAGTGCGATCGCCAGCCTGAAGCAAGCAGGCTGGATCGACGGCATTACGGCGGACCGGTTCATGCCGGACCGCCGTATGACCCGGGCGGAAGCGGCCGCGCTGCTCGACCGCTACACGCAAAGCCAAAAAACGACGAACCGGCAGCCTTAGGGCTGTCCCGGTTCGTCGTTTTTCATATCCGCTTGCGCTTAAACTTAAGCTTAAGCGCAGCTGCTTTAATTTTATTCCGCCGTCACCAGCTTGCGCAATTCCTTCTCCGCCATGACATACTGCATCAAAGCGGCCTCGGTTTGCCACATGTAAGAGGCTCCCGGATTTTTCTTATATTCGTCCAGTGAAACGATCGCTGAGCTCATGGCCGTATTCATTTTTTGCAGCGCTGCTTTGGCGTCATCCGCGAGTCCTTCGGTTGCGGAGGCCGATAATCCCGTCCAGGCTTGATGCGCTGTTTTTATCGACTGCAGTGCTGACGCATCCAGCTGTGAAGGTTTGGATTCCATCAGGTGGGATGAAGCAAGCGGGACGATCGATTGTACCAGCTTCGCTCCCTGATTCATATAATTAGGCAGCGAATCGGCTTGCTTGCCGTTCCATTTGATTTTGGTAAGGGCCGGCAGCTCCACATTTTTCACGATCACTTCCATGTTTTTTTGCTTGAACTGCTGCGATAGCCCCATCGCCTCGTCACGTGTCATCGCAATGCCTACATAGACCGGATATTTGTCTCCTGAATCACGGACCGCCGTAAATCCTTTTTTCTTCAAATCGGCTTGGGCCGCATCCGCGCTTTGCGGCGTGCTGAAAACCCCGCTTTGCAGGAAGCTGTACGATTTGGCAGGGATGCTGGCGGCAATCCCGGCAGCAGCCGAAGCTGAAGCAGGAACCGATGGGCTGACCGAGCCTGATTTATCTGAGGCCGGCTGGGTAGTTCCGTTAACGGCAGCGGTATTTTTATCGGCGGCTCCCTGAGTGGTGCTTATCGAGGTGCCTGATCCGGACACGGCCGTATTCCCGCTTGTTTTCGCCTGATTATCTCCCGAGAACATGGAGAGGACGAAAAATCCGAATGCAATGCCTGTCACGATAGCCCCTGCAACCGATGTTGCGACCTTGATCCAGGAGGTATTCGGCTTACGGGGACCCGATACGTAGACCGGCTCTTCGGGAACATACCATCGATGATCCCGAAGAGGCTCAGAAGGCTCTTCCCGATCATAACGATCGCGCAGGTCTTGCTTCGGCTCCAAGCCGTCTCCCGCTCTGTTCTTGGCTCCGTTGGATTCCCGAATCAGCTGCTCGACCCGATTGGTCTCTGCGTCGAAGGAGCTCTGCCAGCCGCCGTAATCCGTCGTGTACAGATTTAAAGGCTGGGCGTCAATGAGCGGCTGCTTGGCTGGAGCAGCCTGAGGGGGTAACGACGAATGGTTTCCTTCCTCTACGGTATGAATAAAGCTGTCATTCACGCGAGGCGTTTCTTCCACCCGATACTCTTCCACATGAAGCGGTATGACCTGGGGCTCTTCCTTCACCACGCGCTGCGAGCCATTATTCCGTCCAGGGCTATGGTCAAATCGAAAAGTCATTTTGTTCTTATTCATTCCTACTTCTCTCCCTTGTCCATTTTCGTATTACTAGACTATGAGAGAGATGGAAGGATTAGAACAAGCAAGTCCTTATTTTGCGCGACATGGTCTTACCCGCTTCCGGCCGGACCTCTATCAATTGGAGCAGGGTTACCGAATTAATTGGCTGGCGGCGTAAATACCCGCTGGGCAAATTCCGCATCCATCATAAAGAATGCGTTGCTGTCCTTATCTATCCGCTTGAGCTTCTGAATAATGCTGTCAAACATCGCTTCCTCTTCCACCTGCTCATCAATAAACCATTTGAGGAAATGAATCGTAGCGTGCTCCCTGTCATTCAAGGCCATATCAGACAGATGGTAGATGCGCTGTGTAACGATTTTCTCATGCTCGTAGGCATGCTCGAACACTTCCAGAATAGAGGCATACTCATTTTTCGGATGGTCCATCCCTTGGATTGTAGCTCTTCTGCCGCGGTCATTGAGAAACTTATAGATCTTCATCGCATGGAAACGTTCCTCTTCCGCCTGTACGATATAGAAATTGGCAAAGCCGTCCAGGCTCTCTGCCGAGCAGTATGCAGCCATAGCGAGGTAGACATGAGAGGAATAAAATTCATAATTCATTTGCTCATTGAGCGCTTGGCTTAGTTCGTCGTTTAACAAAGCTACACAACCTTCCATGATGTGATCAGTTAAAAAGAGCCTTATCCGATCAAATCGAGCAGCACTTCATACAGCTTTTCGGCAGAAGGCGCGCAGATGACATCGGCTTTTCCAACCTTTGCGATGCATTGCCTGGAGCAAAGCTTGCACGCGCCGAGACAGTCCCGCTTCTTTTGCTTCATCTCGGGAAACTGTTTCTTCATAGTCTTGTAAACGCTCTTGGACCCGTGCTTGAAGTTTCTGCAGCAGTATTTGATCTTCATGATAAGGCTTCCCTTCTTCTGTTATTTCAATCAAATGATAATAGTTATCAATTGCACTGTCAATGCATATTCTTCATTCAAAAAAGAAAGAACCATACAAGCTTAACGCTCGCATGGTTCCGATAGATGGTTTGGGTCCTTAGGATACGCTTCTTTTGCCTTCTAACGCTTTGGCCAGGCCGTCGGCAGCTTTCCAGATGTCTCCCGCTCCCATGGTCAGGACCAGATCTCCGCTCTTCACATGGGAGTATAGGTACTCCTGCACCTGCTCTTTGGAAGGAATGTATTGTACATTCTTATTGCTGTTTTGACGAATCAGCTCTACCAGCTTGGCCGAAGAGATCCCTTCGATTTGTTTTTCGCCGGCCGGAGAGTAAATGTCGGTAATGATGACCTCGTCCGCTTCAGGAAAAGCACGGCTGAACTGCTCGAACAGAAAATAGGTTCGAGTGTAGCGTTGAGGCTGAAATACGGCAATGATCTTTTTCCCTGTCGCCTTCGCGGCACTGATAGTGGCTTCAATCTCCGTCGGATGATGGGCGTAGTCATCGATGACCAGAATATCATCTACCTCACCTAACACTTGGAAGCGCCGCTTGGCTCCGCGGAATTCAGTGATAGCCCCCGCCACCTGCCCGAAGGTTAGTCCTGCTTCCAGGCAGGTGATCAACGTAGCCAACGCATTGTAAACGTTGTGCTTTCCCGGAACCGACAGCCTGATCGTGCCGAGCGGCTGACCGTGATGGAGAACATCGAATTGTACCTTTCGGTCTCCCAGATCAATGTTGGTCGCCATATAATCGGCATCATGCTCGATGCCGTAAGTAATGACCTCGCTTTGAATTAACGGAATCATCTCGCGCAAGTAGCTGTCATCCTTGCAAACGACAGCCTTCCCATCGGATTTTACCTGACTTAAAAATTGAGCGTATGCCTTTTTCAAATTTTCAAAGTCCCCGTTATAATTTTCCAGATGGTCCGCTTCAATATTGTTCACCAAAGCAATGTATGGATGATATTGCAGGAAAGACCCGTCGCTCTCGTCAGCTTCGGCTACGACCCAGTCGCCTTGGCCGGCCTTCGCATTGCTGCCGACATTCATGATCTCTCCGCCAATAATATAGGTAGGGTCCTGCTCACAATGCTCAAGAACAAGAGCGATCATCGAAGATGTCGTCGTCTTCCCGTGAGCTCCCGCTACAGCAATCCCTTTCTTGGCATTCATTAAACGGGCGAGCATTTGGGAACGGTGCAGAATAGGGATGTTCAAATTCTCGGCAGCCGTCATCTCGACGTTATCCTTCGCTAAAGCCGTAGAATAGACTACGACATCGGCCCCATTAACGTGTTCAGCCTCATGGCCGATATATACTCGTGCTCCTTTGGCAGCCAGCTTTTCCGTAAGCTCCTGCCGCGCCAAATCAGAACCCGATACTTGGTACCCCATTTCCAGCATGACTTTGGCAATTGCACTCATGCCGTATCCGCCAATACCGATAAAATGGATATGCTCAGATGGTTTCACGCCGCTCTCACCAGCCTTTTTCAGAATCGGATTGATGTAAGACCCAGGAACGAACATCTCCAATTAAATACAACGTGCCGGACACAACGGCCAGATCGTCCTGGGCCGTTCTCGTTTTAACCTGCTCCAGCGCCGCTTTCCAATCCGGTTCTACGATCACTTCCACATCCTTACGATCGATTTCCTGTAAAAGGGTTCTGGCCAGCTCGGCTAACTTCACAGCATCTTCCTTTTTATGCCAATCCGGCTCGGTAAGGATAAGTGTATCCACCAGTGGTAGTATATGCCGTAAATATTCGGAATGATTCTTGGTAGAGAGCATTCCCATAACAAAGTGTAGTTTATTGTATGTGTACGTTTCCCGTAGTGCCTGTGCTAATACAGCACCTCCCTCGGGATTATGTGCGCCGTCTATGAGAATACGCGGAGACTGGGAAATCATCTCGAGCCGTCCCGCCCACCTGGTTGCCCTCATGGCATCCTGCAGCACATCGTCCTCTACAATCAAAGCATAATATTGACGCATCAGCTCGATAGCCATTAAGGCTACCGAAGCATTTTGCAGCTGATGCTGCCCGTTCATACTAATTCCTATCTTCGGGATAGGGCGGAACGGACTTTGGAACGCAAAGGTCTGGTCATTTTCCCTAGAAGACAGCACTTCATAGCGGAATTGTCTGTCCAACAAATAAAGCGTGCTGTTTTTCTGCTTGGCTGTTTGCTCCAATACCTCAATCGCTTCCGGTTGGCTTACTGCACTGACTACCGGTACACCCGCCTTAATAATACCCGCTTTCTCAGCAGCCACCTTCTCGATGGAATCACCCAGTATTTCCATATGGTCATGGCCTACATTCGTAATGATCGAGAGGATCGGACTGACGACGTTCGTTGAATCCAGACGTCCTCCAAGGCCTGTCTCCCACACGACAAAGTCCGGATAGGATACGTGGGCAAAATATTCTATCGCTACGGCTGTCGACACTTCGAACATCGTCGGCTGTCCGAGCTCGGAATCCGCAATCTCATCGACCAGCGGCTTGATTTTGTTGACAACGCGCAGCAAGTCTTCTTCCGATATGTTCTCGCCGTTCAACCGAATGCGATCCGTATATTTCTCGATATAAGGGGACGTAAAGGTCCCCACATCGTATCCGCTCTGCTTTAAGATCTCAGTTAGATAGGCGCAGACGGAGCCTTTGCCGTTCGTTCCCGCCACATGAATGAATTTCAAGCGGCGCTCCGGATTATCAAGCAGCTCCATCAGCTTTTCCATCCGGTTAAGCCCCGGCTTAATTCCGAATGGAATCAAATGTACAATCCAATCGATGGCCTCTGACGCACTTTGAAAAGCGGTACCGCTTGGTCTTGCTGGTACGTTCGTCTCGCTCATCTTATTCACCCTCTCAGTTCAGTCAAACGGGCGATCACTTTATCTCTCTTATCCGCGTAATCGGCCAGCTTAGCTTTTTCTTCTTCGATAACTTTGGCCGGCGCTTTGGCCACGAATCCTTCATTGGCCAGCTTCTTCTCAATACGCTCCACTTCTCCGTGCAGCGTTTGAAGCTCCTTCTCAAGCCGTGCAATCTCCTGAGAAATATCGATCAGCCCCGCTAACGGCAAGGATAGCTCGGCTCCCGTTACAATACCTGTCATCGCTTTATCCGGCGTTGCAATATCCATACCGATTTCAAGCAGCGAAGTGTTGCAGAAGCGTTGAATATATCCTTCATTATTCTTCAAGCTGGCAAGAACGTCTGCCGACGCAGGCTTCACCAGCAGCTCGATTTTTTTACTCATCGGCACATTAACCTCTGCGCGAATGTTACGCACAGCACGAATGATATCCATCAGGAGCTCCATTTCACGTACCGCTTCCTCAGCCTCAAAGCGGCTCTCATATACCGGCCACTGAGCAAGGGTAATCGTCTCTCCTTGATGAGGAAGGTGCTGCCATATTTCCTCGGAAATAAACGGCATAAACGGATGAATGAGACGCTGTGTTTGGTCCAAAACGTAGGCAAGCACGGATTTCGTCGTTTTCTTAGCCTGCTCATCCGTACCGTATAACGAAATTTTGCTGAACTCGATATACCAGTCGCACAAGTCATCCCAAATAAAGTTATATAGCACACGTCCGGTTTCCCCGAATTCATAGGAATCCATGAGACGAGTCACATCGCGGACGGTTTCGTTCAGACGGTGCAGAATCCAGCGGTCGGCTGTTCCCAAGGATCCGCTAAGATCGATTTCCTCCGCTTTGAAATCTCCCAGATTCATCAGGGCGAACCGGGAAGCGTTCCAAATCTTATTAGCGAAGTTGCGCGCCTGCTCCACTCTCTCCCAGCGGAAGCGAAGATCCTGACCAGGTGTTGAGCTTGTGGACAGCATCCAGCGCATCGCGTCCGCGCCGTACTTCTCGATTACCTCGATCGGGTCGACGCCGTTGCCGAGCGATTTGGACATCTTTTGGCCCTCGGCATCGCGCACCAGCCCGTGAATCAGAACGTCCTTGAACGGCATTTGATCCGTAAATTCCAGACCCGTAAAGATCATCCGGGATACCCAGAACGGAATAATATCGTAGCCTGTTACAAGCAATGTGGTAGGGTAATAACGTTCCAGATCCGCCGTTTGTTCCGGCCATCCGAGCGTGGAGAACGGCCATAATGCGGAGCTGAACCACGTATCCAATACATCGTTATCCTGCTTCAGGTTCGTGCTGCCGCAGGAGCATTGCTTAACGTCTTCACGGGAAACATGGGTTTGTTGGCAGTCCTCGCAGTACCATGCCGGAATCCGGTGACCCCACCAAAGCTGACGGGAAATACACCAGTCGCGTACATTTTCAATCCAATGCAGATACGTTTTTTCGAAGCGGTCCGGAACGAAGTTAGCTCCTTTGCCGGATTTTTGCGCTTCAATCGCACGTTCAGCCAACGGCTTCATTTTGACGAACCATTGTGTAGACAAGTACGGCTCGATTACAGCGCCGCTGCGCTCGCTATGTCCAACCTGATGAACGTGGTCTTCGATTTTCACCAAAACGCCCTGCTCTTTCAGATCGGCAACGATTTGCTTGCGGCATTCAAACCGGTCCATCCCGTTATATTTGCCGGCGTTCTCATTCATTTTGCCGCTTTCGTCCATAACGAGAATTTGCGGCAGATCATGGCGCTTGCCTACCTCGAAGTCGTTCGGGTCATGGGCAGGCGTGATTTTCACGGCGCCGCTGCCGAAGTCTTTTTCAACATACTCGTCCGCTACAATCGGAATCTCACGGCCGATTATCGGCAGTACTAGCATTTTGCCGATCAGGTGCTGATAGCGCTCATCCTCCGGATGGACCGCAACCGCTGTATCCCCTAGCATCGTCTCGGGACGAGTCGTCGCAACAACGATGGACTCATCGCTGTCCTTCACCGGATAACGAAGATGGTACAGATGTCCCTGCACCTCTTTGTATACAACTTCAATATCGGAAAGAGCCGTGCGTGCAGCCGGATCCCAGTTGATGATGTAGTTGCCGCGGTAGATAAGGCCTTTCTCGTACAGCTTCACGAATACTTCGCGAACCGCCTTGGACAAGCCTTCGTCCAGGGTAAAGCGTTCCCGGGAATAGTCGAGTGAAAAACCCATTTTCGCCCATTGCTGATGAATGGATTCCGCATAAAGCTCCTTCCACTCCCATACTTTTTCGAGGAACTTCTCGCGTCCCAGATCATAGCGGGTGATTCCTTGCTCCCGCAGCTTTTGCTCCACCTTGGTTTGAGTGGCGATACCCGCATGGTCCGATCCCGGAAGCCAGAGCGCGTCATATCCCTGCATTCTTTTGGTGCGGATCATGATATCTTGAAGCGTACAGTCCAGAGCATGCCCGATATGCAGCATTCCTGTCACGTTCGGCGGCGGAATAACAATCGTATACGTTTCAGCGTCCTGGCGCTGACCCGCTTTAAAGAATTGGCCTTTCAGCCAATAATCGTACCATTTTGTTTCGGCTTCCTTCGGGTCGTAGGTTGTTGGCATCGACGTCGTCGAAGCTTGGGGTTGAGTCGTCTTGGTTTCTTCCATCGCTATGGACCTCCATTGTTAAAAAATCGTAATAAGTCCCGGTATCCCAGGAGTTTGCTGCGTATCGTTGCCAGATGCAACAAAAAAATCCTTCCGCCGCAAAGGACGAAAGGATCTGCTTCCGTGGTACCACCTTTATTCCGCAATGGCGTTCCTCCCCTGATATCCGCCACTGTATTAACAATGCAACGGACACACAAGGCGAAAAAGATCGCTATGCGGCACTTCAACAGATAACGGCTGTGACCGGCAATGTCTAGTCTCATCAGCTGCGAAGGGCTTCATGGTAAGGACCGCCGCCTAACGCTAAGGAAATCTGAATCGGTTGAACATTGCAACTCCAGGGCGACTTCGGCCAGTTACATCCTGCGGAATCTTACAGCGCAGCAATTCCGCTCTCTGAAGGGTTGGCTGCCTACTATTCCCTTTCCACGTTGTTAGCATGTATAATCATTCCTATGATAAACAACATTCCACATACAGTCAATACGATAAGTGTCATAAGTCGTCGATACTACTCAATATAACCAAAAAACACCCCGAACAAACCCTGGTCAAGACCCCATTTTGTAGACATTGAAAAAAACCCTATGCCACAAGCTGACGCCGGTACTCTAAAGGC
>NZ_BAABJG010000019.1:0-726 GCF_039543185.1 Paenibacillus vulneris
ATAAGAACGTTCAGTTGGACAACGCCCTCTTGCCGTGCCGCTGTCCGTAACGCTCTCTGTAACGCAACATGGGCGCAATAACTTTCGTCAAACCGCCTATCGCCGCGCGTAAAATAAACATCGCTTGCTTTAACGCCCTCATAGTTCACGAGCAACCAAGCATAGACCGCCCGCCGATCATCCGCAGCGCTTGCGATATATAGCGTGTAGTTCATAAATGTACGTCCCCCCTCTCTATAACAACGTTTAAACGGCCGCTATAACCGTACTCCCGCGCTCGATCGCATCGTTCGTCAGCCTTAATATATCGGGAGCAACGCGGTAAAGACGCGGTTTATGGCTCAACTTAACCTCTATCCCGCGACCGGCCGCCAGCAGTCCGATTTCCTTCTCGAGCGACCTCTTACGCATAAACACGCTTGACGAGCTCCGGATAATAATTAGCTTTGTACCTGGCCGCGCTATCCGGATGATGTCCGCAGCTACTACGGGTACTGACTGCCGAATTGAGCCGGCCGCTACGTCGTATAAGCCGCTGATTACTGCGTAGGGCCCGTAGCTTACATGCACGTCATCTATCCGGCTCCGCGTTGATAGTTGGACACCGACGGCAACTTGTCCGGAGTCTAGCCGATGAAAAGCGCAGTCGGCGTAAGTGACTTCGTAGTCCGCGAACATACGGATTAGCCCTCGTGGATGACGTAGACGTTAGTAGCGCGCAAGCCC
>NZ_BAABJG010000020.1:0-14664 GCF_039543185.1 Paenibacillus vulneris
GTAGATAGGTTCGGGGTGGAAGCACGGCAACGTGTGGAGCTGACGAATACTAATCGGTCGAGGGCTTAACCATTACCCAAGAAAGTGAAGAGAAGCTTTGAAGCTGATTCCGAATACTTTCTCGGGGCCCGGGAAAAACCGGGAACTAATTCACAAACTTTACGCATGCATTTCGTATCTAGTTTTCAAGGAATAAGCCTTGAGCTGCAAGTCCTTTCTAAGGACGGATATTTTCTCGCAGCATTTTCAAAGAAGTAATGCTTCGAAAAAAGCGTATGCTTACGAAGCAAGCTTTCTGACGAAAGCTCTTAGTTTGGTGATGATGGCGGAAGGGAACCACGCGTACCCATACCGAACACGAACGTTAAGCCTTCCAGCGTCGATGGTACTTGGACCGAAGGGTCCTGGGAGAGTAGAACGTCGCCAAGCAAATGCAAAAGTCTTTCCGGATAATCTGGAGAGGCTTTTTTGTTATCCGTAACTTTACAGCACCTATAAAGGTTAAAGAATAATGGATGGTGGGTGTAATAGAGATATTGGGTTTTTGAAGGAAGTAGGCACAACTGCAGTATTTTTCGGCTTATTAATTGAATATTCATAATTTTCCCTGTTTATAGGGCATTCTAAAGGCAAGAAAGGGCATTCAATTCTTGTATTTCCAATAGTTTGTACCTAATTATGTACGTCTTCTGAAGCTTGTGAAGATAAGCTTGACACGAAAAATAGGCTTTTGATAATATTGCAATAATATCTACGGGCAAGTAAGAAACTGAAGGAGGACTACGTTCGTGTGGGAAACAAAATTTGCTAAAGAAGGCTTGACGTTTGATGATGTACTATTGGTGCCAAGAAAGTCTGAGGTCTTCGGGAAAGAAATCAACATCTCAACGCAGCTTACAGATAAAATCAAGTTAAACATCCCTTTCTTAAGCTCGGCGATGGATACCGTAACGGAAGCAGCTTTAGCGATAGCTATCGCCCGTGAAGGCGGTATCGGGATCATTCACAAAAACATGTCCATCGCGCAGCAAGCGGAGGAAGTGGATCGCGTTAAGCGTTCGGAAAGCGGAGTTATCACGAACCCATTCTTCTTGACTCCGGAACATCACGTATATGACGCCGAGGAGTTGATGGCGAAATATAGAATCTCCGGTGTACCGATTTGCGATGAGGATAGAAAGCTGGTCGGTATTTTGACGAACCGCGACCTTCGTTTTGTTCATGACTACTCCATTAAGATCAAAGAGGTTATGACACACAGAGATCTGGTAACGGCTCCGGTCGGCACGACGCTGGCTGAGGCTGAAGTGATTTTGCAGCAGCACAAAATCGAGAAGCTGCCGCTAGTCGATGAGCATAACACGCTGAAAGGCCTCATTACGATCAAGGACATCGAAAAGGCTATACAGTTCCCTAACTCGGCCAAAGATGCTCAAGGACGCCTTCTGGTAGGCGCTGCAGTAGGTGTATCCAAGGACGTTATGGAGCGTACTGCTGCTTTGGTTGAAGCCGGTGCAGACATGATCGTTGTAGACTCTGCTCATGGCCACCATATCAACATTCTCAATACAGTGAAATTGATTCGTGCCCAATACCCTGATCTGACCATTTGCGCTGGGAACGTGGCTACTGGAGATGGCACGAGAGACCTTATCGAGGCGGGTGCTTCGGTGGTTAAAGTCGGTATTGGTCCTGGATCCATTTGTACGACACGGATTATTGCAGGTATCGGCGTTCCGCAGATTACTGCTATATACGATTGTGCTTCCGTAGCAAGAGAATACAATGTGCCTATCATTGCGGACGGAGGAATCAAGTATTCCGGGGATGTTACCAAAGCGATTGCGGCAGGCGCGAGCGCGGTTATGATCGGAAGCTTGTTCGCAGGTACGGACGAGAGCCCTGGTGAATCGGAAATTTATCAAGGCAGAAAGTTCAAAGTGTACCGCGGTATGGGCTCGCTTGGTGCTATGAAAGAGGGCAGTAAAGACCGTTATTTCCAAGAGAACGAAAGTAAGCTCGTTCCAGAAGGTATCGAAGGCCGTATCGCATACAAAGGTCCACTGGCTGATACGGTATACCAATTGATTGGCGGTTTGCGGTCCGGTATGGGCTACTGCGGTGCTCGAAACATTCAAGCGCTGATTAATGAAACCTCGTTTATTCGTATTACCGGCGCCGGACTTCGTGAGAGTCACCCTCATGATGTACAAATTACAAAAGAAGCGCCGAACTATTCGCTATAATACAGACCATATTTTGGAGACCGGGGCTCGGGCCCTGGTCTTCTTTTTTTGGCTATGCTGGTATGCTACAATAAAGGCACTAAATATATGGGAGAGTGAAGAAGTGAACAGGTTTTGGAAATGGGGAAAACTCATACTAGCAGCATCGATCGCAGCACAAATCGCAATTTCCCCGCTAGCTGCTAATACGGCCCAAGCTGCGGAGGCAGATGCCCCGAATTTAGGTTTAACCGCGAAATCGGCAATATTGATGGAGGCTTCTACGGGACAAGTCCTGTACGCCCAAAATGAGAACGCTCCTATGCAGCCTGCAAGTATGACCAAAATGATGACGGAATACATAGTTCTTGATAGCATAGCCAATAAAAAGCTGGATTGGAATGAAACTCTGACTATCAGCGAGTATTCTGCTTTTTTATCGAACAATAAAGCTTTATCGGGTATTCCTAAAGCCCAGGGCGATCAATATAGCGTTCAAGATTTGTTTAATGCGGTAACGATTTATTCCGATAACGGCGCGGCCGTGGCATTGGCGGAGAAAATCTCAGGCTCTGAAGAAAAGTTTGCACAGCTGATGAACGAAACGGCAGCCAAATTAGGCTTGTCCAAGGATGCATACTTTATCAATACGTCCGGTTTGGACCGCGTGGATCTGGGCAAATATGCACCGGCCTCGCTTCCGGGAGAAACAATTTTTACAGCTAAGGATGCAGCACTTATTGCTTATCATTTAATTAAGGACTATCCGGATATTTTGAAATTTTCCAGCATCCCTTCCAAAAAGTTCAGACAAACGGATGCCAATCCGATGATCAACTACAACTGGATGCTCGAAGGCAATAAGGACAATGTAAACTTTAAAAAATATGTTTATCAGGGTCTAGACGGATTGAAGACAGGACATACCGACAAAGCCGGCTACTGCTTTACGGGAACGGCACTTCGCAACGATACGAGACTGATTTCCGTCGTTATGAATTCCAGCAGCAGAGACAACAGCTTCTTTGATACCAAGAAGCTTATGGACTTCGGATACACGAATTTTGAAAAGAAAGAAGTCGTCAAAGCGGGAAGCCCTGTAGACTCCTTACCGACAGTGCCTATCAAGAAAGGCACGAATACGGAAGTTGGAGTAGTGACAGGTGAAGGATTGTCCCTGCTGGTGAAGAAGGGCACTCCGGATACCGCGTTTACCAAGACCGCCGAAGGCAAGACGGATCTGATCGCACCTATTACGAAAGGTCAGGAAGTTGGTACTATGACGGTTACTTTTGAAAATAAGCCGTATACTATAAAATTAGTGGCAGCTACTGATGAAGAAAAAGGAGGATGGTTCCGCTTATTTTTCCGGGCTATCAAAAACTTCTTCGTCGATATGGTCAGCGGCTCCAAAAAGGCTTAAAATCCGGGTAAACGGGTTGTATAATTAAGGCTGTTCATGTAAAATAATTGCTTAGTTAGTTTGTCGCATTTTGCGTATCGTGAATTGATTATAAGGGTCTTTAGGAGGAGTCGGGAAATGGAAACAGGTACATCACGGGTTAAAAAAGGAATGGCAGAAATGCAAAAAGGCGGCGTCATTATGGACGTCATGAATGCGGAGCAAGCAAAAATCGCTGAAGCCGCAGGTGCTTCCGCAGTAATGGCATTGGAACGCGTTCCTTCGGATATTCGTGCAGCTGGCGGCGTAGCTCGTATGGCTGACCCTACTGTTATGGAAGAAGTGATGAAAGCCGTATCGATTCCGGTAATGGCAAAGGCTCGTATCGGTCATTTCGTCGAAGCAAAGATTTTGGAAGCTATGGGTGTAGACTATATCGATGAGAGTGAAGTTCTTACTCCAGCCGATGAAGTTTTCCATATTAACAAAAGAGAGTTCACGGTTCCATTCGTATGTGGAGCGAGAGATCTTGGAGAGGCCTTGCGCAGAATCGGAGAAGGGGCTTCCATGATTCGTACGAAGGGTGAGCCTGGGACCGGCAACATTGTTGAAGCGGTTCGTCATATGCGTATGATGGTCGGTCAAATTAAAAAGGTACAAGCTATGTCCAAAGATGAGCTGATGGCTGAAGCCAAAAACCTTGGCGCTCCCTATGAGCTTCTGCTGCAAGTTCACGAAACAGGCAAGCTTCCTGTCGTTAACTTTGCTGCCGGCGGTGTAGCGACTCCTGCTGATGCTGCCCTTATGATGCATTTGGGTTCTGACGGCGTGTTCGTTGGATCGGGGATCTTCAAATCCGACAGCCCGGAGAAATTCGCGAAGGCTATTGTTGAAGCGACAACTCATTATACGGATTATGCATTGATTGCTGAAATCTCCAAAAACTTGGGAACTCCGATGAAAGGTATCGAAATCTCCAAGCTGGATGCTACGCAACGCATGCAAGAGCGCGGCTGGTAATTGCGCGGTAAAGGAAGGATAAGCCATGAAAATAGGAGTATTGGCACTCCAAGGCGCAGTAGCCGAGCATATTAAGCTGATCGAGAAGGCGGGCGCTGAAGGCGTTATTATCAAGAAGACGGAGCAATTAAGCGAGATCGATGGCATCATTATTCCTGGCGGGGAAAGTACGACGATCGGGAAGCTGATGCGGACCTATCACTTTATAGAGGCTCTGCAGTCTTTCTCCGGGCAAGGAAAGCCGATATTCGGCACCTGTGCAGGACTTATTGTGATAGCTAAAGAGATTGTCGGTCAGCCGGAAGCGCATCTTGGACTGATGGATATCAAGGTCGCCCGTAATGCTTTTGGACGGCAAAGGGAAAGCTTCGAGGCGGACCTGCCTATCAAAGGGATTGCAGAGGATGTCCGTGCGGTCTTTATCCGCGCTCCGCTTATTGAAAGCGTAGGAGAAGGCGTTGACGTATTGGCAACGTACCGGGATCAAATTGTTGCAGCTCGTCAGGGACGTTTGTTAGCAGCCTCGTTCCACCCGGAATTAACCGATGATGAGCGGATGCACGCCTATTTTCTAGATATGGTACGTGAAGCGAGGTAGGAGGGGTCACCTTGTTAGATGTAAAATTATTGCGTAATGATTTGCAGCGCGTAGAGCAGGCGATGAATCATCGCGGCAAAACGCTTGAAGATATAAGCCGGTTTACGGACCTGGATACCAAACGCAGAGAGCTTCTTCAGGAAGTGGAGCAGTTGAAAAACCGCCGTAACGTTGTATCCCAGGAAGTAGCCGCGTTGAAAAAAGCTAAACAGAACGCCGACGCCTTGATTGAAGAAATGAAGGGCGTTGGGGACCGCATTAAAGTACTGGATGATGAAATCAGAGTGCTTGAGACGGATATCAACGGGATTGTGCTGGCTATTCCTAATGTACCTAATGAAAGTGTGCCGGTAGGCAAGTCGGAGGACGATAATGTCGAAATTCGACGCGTAGGCGAGCCGGCTGAATTTTCTTTCGAGCCGAGGGCTCACTGGGAAATCGGACAAGAGCTCGGCATTCTTGATTTTGAAGCTGCGGCTAAAGTGACAGGCTCCCGTTTTGTGTTCTATAAGGGATTGGGAGCACGCCTTGAGCGCGCACTGCTTAACTTTATGATGGATCTGCACAGCGATCAGCACGGCTATGAGGAAATGATTCCTCCGCAGATTGTCAATCGCGACAGCCTCACGGGTACGGGACAGCTTCCAAAATTCGAAGAGGACGTATTCAAGCTGCAGGGGGAAGGAATCGATTATTTCTTGATTCCAACCGCTGAGGTTCCGGTTACGAACTATTATCGCGACGATATCCTGGCACTTGAGGATCTGCCCAAATATTTCTCCGCCTTTAGCGCTTGCTTCCGTTCGGAGGCCGGTTCTGCAGGAAGAGATACCCGCGGCTTAATTCGCCAGCATCAATTTAACAAAATTGAGCTTGTGAAGCTGACGACACCGGAGAGCTCATATGATGAGCTGGAAAAGCTGACTGCTGATGCGGAAAAGGTTCTGCAGCTATTGAAGCTTCCGTACCGTGTTCTTGCTCTTTGCACCGGTGATCTAGGCTTCTCATCAGCCAAGACCTATGATCTGGAAGTGTGGCTGCCTAACAGCAACACTTATCGTGAAATTTCGTCTTGCAGTAACTTTGAGGATTTCCAGGCGCGTCGTGCGAACATTCGCTTCCGCCGCGATGCGAAGTCAAAACCGGAGTTCGTTCATACTTTGAACGGTTCAGGTCTCGCACTGGGACGTACGGTTGCCGCCATTCTGGAGAACTACCAGCAGGAAGACGGAAGCGTCGTGATTCCTGAGGTGCTTCGTCCTTACATGAACAACCTGACCAAGATATCTAAAAATTAGAACTTGATAAACAAGAGGCAAATGTGATACAATCCATTTTGTCACCCGGAGAGGTGGTCGAGTGGTTTAAGGCAGCGGTCTTGAAAACCGCCGTGTCTTTGCGGGCACCGTGGGTTCGAATCCCACCCTCTCCGCCATGATTTCAAAATGGCATTACATAAGCAAATCCAGGCTGTATTATCCTTCCAAGGATGATGCAGCCTTTTTGTATGTTCGCTTTGCCAATTCCTTATTTTACTGTACTTTATGCGAATAAACCGGATAGCAGAGTCGCACCTTAAGCTTGTGGAGGTGTTGAAAAGATGGCTAAGACAGACACATTGACAATGGACCAGCAGCAGCTGGTGGAAGCATGGTCGAGAACATTGCCTACCGTATTAAGCGCATCGGACCGGGCGGAAGTCCTGGCGGACGAAGCAGAGTTTAACGCCCTGCGAGTGCATATTGCGACTGCAGGACATACTGACTACAGCTTCGACTTTAAGTGTACGTATGTGGACTCCAGAGAAGTTAAGGTGGAGCTTGTGGATGTAGAATGCGAAGGGCGTAATGTGGATGAACGTACCGTAATTATTCAAACTTTGGTGGATGATTACGTTCGTCATATTCACGAATGCGCACAACAGCTGCACGCAGTGACTAAATAGTCTAACGGTCGGAGGGAAAGCTGTGACAAAAAATAAAAGTCATGTAGATAAAAATATTCAAAACGTCGTCAAGGACCTCGAGCATACTGCTGTGAATAGCCATCATGCTCAGCAGATTCAACAGCAAACGAATGACCGGCGTCATCAGGACGCATTGAATCATGACAAGCCATCCCAATACGAATCAATAAGCTTGTCGGATAAAGATTGATTTTACCAATATAAAAAGGAGGGGTATTTATGCCGAAAGATATTCCGCAGCCTGTAAATCCCCCAAGCGGGCAAAAAAGCCGGGAAAAGGATCATCAGCCCACCGAACCCTTGTCCGGCTCCAAAAAGGTAAAGCAAGCGAATCATTCCAGACATAATAACGGTGAAGGGTAAGAGAAGCGCCCCTCATCTTATCAAGAACTAACGACAGTTCCTTCTGTAAAAAAAGAGGGAACTGTTGTCTTTATATTACGCGTTCTTGGCAGATAAATAATGAAAGCACTCAACCAGCATCATTTGGGCGATTTCTTCGTTGTCAGCGTAGCCGTATATAGTACCCCCAGCTGCTAATTCCTCACATACATCATCGAGAAAAGAACAGATTGTAATCGTTAGTTCATCATAAACAATGTAATATCGATTGTTCTGCAGCACGCTGTCCAACACCTCACTCTTAGATTGCCCTCATTTTAACATGTAGAAATCTAAAAGAGAATGGATTTTATCACTTACCGGGATGTTGATTATCGAATGGGATTTAAGGATTTGAAACGCGGGCGGTCCTTTTGCCACCTAGCTACGTATTATGGATATAAAAAGGACTTCGAGGCGATGAGATGATGATCATATTAAAAACTCCGCAGCAAATTGCTAAAATGCGAAAGGCAGGTCAAGTACTGGCCCGCTGCCATGAGGAGATAGCTAAGATAATTAGGCCGGGAATGACTACGCTGTTTATTAATGATTTTGCCGAGCGTTTCTTAATCGAGCATGGCGCCAAACAAGTAACGAAAGGGTATAAAGGATATCCCTATGCGACCTGCGCCTCCGTTAATGATGTCATAGCTCACGGATTTCCTGATGATACCCCTTTACAAAATGGAGATATCGTCAAAATGGACATTGTTTGCAGCTATGATGGTTGGATGGCAGACTCCTGCCGAACTTATGCTGTAGGGGCAATCTCACCGGCCGCTGAGCGCTTAATGAACGTTACAAAGGAATGCCTTGACCTCGCTATTCCGAAGGCCGTAGCAGGCAATAGCATCGGCGATGTGATGCATGTCATTCAAAGCCACGCCGAAGCGGCGGGGTACTCCGTCGTTCGTGATTTGCTGGGCCACGGCATTGGACAGTCGCTGCATGAGAAGCCTTCCTACGAGCATATTGGACGTCCAGGCAAAGGGTTCAAGCTGAAGGAAGGGATGGTCATTACAATTGAGCCTATGATCAATGCAGGCGGTTATGAGATGTATATTGATTCTGATGGTTGGACAGCCCGGACGTGGGACGGTTCTTTATCTGCCCAGTTTGAGCATACGGTAGCTATTACCAAGGATGGACCTTATATTTTAACTCGGCTTTGATTAATCGCAGTGGAAGGATCAGGACTTTTTCTTGGACGCTATTTGTGGTAAAATAATTAATAGCGCGCGCCCGTAGCTCAGCAGGATAGAGCGACAGTTTCCTAAACTGCAGGTCGTACGTTCGAATCGTATCGGGCGCGCCAGATAACTATGATGCCCGTTGTATCAACGTTTGTCAACGCTGAATGTTCCGGTAGGGCATAGCGTAAGGCACACAGTCTGAGCTTCGGTTAGGCGATAACTTTCGGTCATAAATAACGCGGAATTTAACGGATCTCCTACGAATATGTAGGAGGTTTTTTTATGTCTATAGACCCGCGCAAGGGACGAGCTGTCGTCAAAGGTAAGCGCGATACGGCGCAGCCAAAGGTTAACGCCCAATATTCGTTGGAGGATGCGTTCAGCGTCTTCTACGGGGCTAAGAAGGCGGAGGGAATGCGTCAGAGAACGTTAGAGGGGTATGCGAACCACTGGCGATATTTTCGCGACTGGTTAGCCTCAGCATATCCGGATGTAACACGTATTGACGAAATTAACGCAGTCACTATCCGCGATTACGTAAGTCATATGACGAGCAAGAAAAAATATGAAGGTGTCGCAGGTAGGGAAACGGATGGGGCCGGCCTATCACCGTACACAGTTGCGCTACGTCTGCGGGATATAAGAACGATGTTTAACTTTTTGGCGGAGGAACGTATTGTCGCGTTAAACCCAGTCTCCCACATAAAGCAGCCACGTTTTGACGACGAAGATAAACCGACGTTTACCGAAGAGCAGTTTGCACGGCTGATCGCGGCGCCTGATACGGATACGTTCGCTGGCTTACGCGATCGGACACTGATGTTGACCCTTGCAGACGGTGGTTTCCGCATAGAAGAGGCGCTACGATTAACGACGGAACATTTCGATGCAAAGTCGCGCTGCGTACACCTTCCGGGATGGATGAATAAGAACCGTAAGCCGCGAGTTGTTCCGCTAACTGCCGAGGTTACCCGTGAGATCTTAACACTCATCAATGAGAATAAATATTATTTTGGTGACGTTGAACACATATTTCTGTCGAATTATGGCGAGCCATTAAAATCGGACCATTTTAGAAAACGCCTTAAACTCCACGCCCAAAAAGCGGGTATCGATGATGGAAGCGTGCAGATATCGCCGCATCAGTTCCGAGCTTTCTTTCTGACGCAATTTCTACTTAACGGAGGGGATCTATTCTCCGCACAACGAATCGTCGCTCACGCGTCAATACAGACGACGAGACGCTACGTTAAATTAACTGATGAAAACATACGCCAGCAGCACGCGGAGTTCAGTCCGTTGGCTAAGTTGGGGAAAATGAGAGTAGTTAAGCGAAGACAACATCAAGGAACGTTAAATTAATAATCATTGATATTATAAAAGACGGTTACTATTCGGTCATTCCGAAAAGTTCCCGTCTCTTCATTAAGTCCAATACATCATTATTGCAGCGTACTTAGTATGTAGCGGTAATTTTGTAGATTCTCATTCTCTTGTTTAATTTTATTTTCAGAAATAATAATGAGTTCACGAAGATATTGTTTTTCTTTGCTCTCTAAAGCTAGTGCATACTTTTTCTTACCAGAATTTAACAATAACTCATAGTTATTTTTTCTTGAAATCATACGGTGTCCCTGTGCATTTAGATCGAATTTAACTCCAGATTTCTCCAAAGCCAAAACTCGTTGCCTAACAGTGGCATACGGTATATTTGTTTCAATTGAGAATTCTTTTTGTGTGATAAGATCCGTTGTTTTCATAGTAGTACTTTCTCCCTCGACGCTAATCTAGTTGATATCAAGAGTATAAAATACACAGGAGTTTAACGTCAAATTATAATTTCAAGTACTCAACGAAAATGGACGGGTGTAGAATACACAGCTGCAGCGCATATACCAATCATCGCCGATTTTTACGGAATTGTCCGTGATCTTCGTAATGACACCGCTACCAATCTGTTCATGACCGATATATACGACGACTGGCGTACGGTTAAGAGCCGCAGTATGTAAATGTATAGCCGACGTTAATTCGCGCTTCTTCAACCCCGTATGACCTCCATAATGTAACGATTCAACCGGCGTCCGATCTCCGCCTTTACTGCGTCTCTTTGTATTGTAAAGTTGCCGCGCTGGCCGCGCAACACATACGGATAATGAACGCTATCGCCATCCCGATTTTCTTGCGTATCCATGACGCTAATATTGTGAGTTCTTAACTCCTGGCGAACGGCAGCTAGATCGGCTCGCATACGGGTCATAACTATAGAGGCTACAGCGGCGTAGAGAGAACGGAGTGTAGCGGTAGATTGCATCGTTTCGGTTCTATTCTTATTAACGATGGAGATTACGATCGGAAGCAATATATATTCGCGGATTAAATCGAGTTCTTCTTTCGTAGGATTCATTTTTACGTCACCTCAACGTAATTATATAAGAACTGGTGTTCGTTTATCAATACGAATTTTCCCACGAATTACCGACGGTGCTGGCCGCTTACTTCCGCTATAATTAGTAGTTGAGGTGATTGTACGTGTTTATTGCGCCAATGTTGCTTGAGACCGCACCGGCTCCGTTTTCCCACGAAGATTACGTTTTCGAACCGAAAATTGACGGCCACCGCCTTATTTTATCGAGAACTGGCGGCCAGACCCGCCTATACACGCGCCATAATAACGACTGTACGCGCCAGTACCCGGAGCTTCAGACGATCGCGCTTGATGACGTTATCCTGGACGGCGAGGTAGCGGCTACGGACGAACAGGGCCGCGTCGATTTTGAGGCGATTATGGAACGCTTTTCTTTACGTAAGGCCGAAAAGGTTCGGAGAGCCGCCGAAACAAGGCCGGTTAATTACGTTGTGTTTGATATTCTGCGCTACAAAGGCGAGGATTTGCGGGGCTATCCGTTACATAAGCGCAAAGAGTTGTTAGCAACTGTAAACTTCGGCAATCCGAATATCGCGTTAATACCGTCGATTGAAGCGGAAGGCGAGCGCTTGTATTCGCAGATAGAGGCGTTGGGCATGGAGGGTATCGTAGCTAAGCGCGCCAATTCGATATACGTAAGCATCCGGTCGAGTGCGTGGCAAAAGATCATTAACTGGACGTACGCTGACGTTTTTATTAGCGGCTATCGTAAGGGAGATTTCGGTTGGCTAGCGGCGGATGAACGGGGGAGGGCGCTAGGCATTATCGAGCTCGGCGTTACACCGCGCCACAAGATGGCGTTTTACGGCGTCAAGGACCGGTTGAAGATCGGAGAGGACCGCGACTACGTTTACCTGGAGCCGCGGCTGAGAGCGAAGGTTAAAATACGGAATTGGACAAAGGCGGGATTATTGCGGAGTCCGGTGTTTGTTGAGTTTATTCTATTGTAATTTTCCATTATTTCAATGAGTCGCCTTCTTCAAGGTATGCTCGATTACTAACAATAAATTTTGCGAATTCATTAGCCAGTTTGTTGGCATTAATTTCAGCATCTTTAACTCCTCTGCCTAAGGAAATTTCCCCAATGTTTCCATACTCATCAGTCCAATAATCTTTTATGTAGCTATCAAACTTTTTCCAGAGTCCTAATATCAAATCTTTTTCTTCTTTGTTAAAATACTCAGCTATTTTCTCGGTAGAAATTCCAGGGGTTTTTGGCAATGCATTGTATTGATCTAGCAATAATTTCTTATCGTCATTTGGTCTCATTAAAAATTTCCATACGTAGTCGGCATTTGAAATTATTAGCTTATAGTAGATTTCTTTAGTATTTGAACGCATTTCTCGAAGCCGCATATCGATTTGTTCCGCTAATAAATGGCTTGACCTTGCTACATTAGCTGTTTCCTTAGTGGCTTTCCATACAAGAAAACTAAAAAAACCTGTAACGAGGACCCCGCTAGCTGTGATGACAACATTAGTAAGTGCTATAGCGTCTGTAGTATTCATTTTGCAACTCCTTTACTAACGTAAAATAACCCCGTTATTAGCACGTTTGCTATTACGGGGTCTTATTTGCAGTATTGTCTGGTATATATTCGATTAAATCGCCTGGCATCACGCCCAGCCCGCGACACAATGCATCAAGCGTCGGAAAGTCAATCCGCGTACTTGCATTTGCAGCAAGTGCCTTCACAGTATTACGACTTATTCCGGACATTTCAATAATGTCCTTCTGCGTCAAATTCCTCGATTTCATAACCTTATCTAAGGAAAGGCGAATCATAAAAATTCCTCCAAAAACAATATGGTCTACTAGTTGACAAGTAGACATTAAAAGAGTATTGTATAGAAAGGGTGGTCAACTAGTTGACAAGTGTACTAGGTTACATGTTGTCTAATGTTTAATACGTCCATCTTATCAAAAAGTTCCATGCCTATCAATTTATTTTTGGGAGGTTTTTATATGAATCGCAAGTACATCGTTATCCACTGTATGTCCGACCTCACTGAGCCGTCTTTATTGCCATCTGCGCAAACCACGTACCACATCACCTATACGCGCACCGCGCTAGGTTGGTACAATATCCGCCTCATCTCGGATTCGAGCGCTGAGTTGCCGATCATCAACGTTGCGCCGCACGTTTTTCATACGCTATTCATGGACGTATCGCTCGCGGCCACCGTTGGCGCCAAAGACGTCAATCGCACGATGGTTGAGCGGCTTGGCTTTAACATAAATGAACGCATGGAGGTGCCAGCGTAATGACGTACGGGACTTCGATTTGGACTCCACATGAAAACCGCAAGCGCCGCGGCCTGTCCGCCCGGTCGATCGCAAAGCTTATCGCATTCTTTCTCGCTATCCTGATCCGACAAGTTATCGCGTAAGGAGGCCGCGCCCATGAAAACGTCAATATCCCGGATTTCCTATTACATCCGCAAAGTCAACGGTTACAACGCGGCAAGGTTTGATTTCATGCGCCGCCGCACCGCCAAGCAACCGCCGGCCAACCGCGCGGAACGGTTATTCCGATATAAAGCCGCTATGTACCGGCGCATCCATGAAGCGGAAGGGAGCGCTGCTACGTGCTAAAGCCGATCCGCATACGCACCAATTATATGCAGTCACAAACGCCATTCTATGCCGGTTACTTATTGCCGGACAATCGCAACGCTATCTATATCTCGCAAGGGATCGTCAATATGGTGCCGGTCGTTCCGTTTGCATATGACGGCTTGTACGCCCAGGACGATGAAATTACGCTCATTGCCTACGTTCCCTATGTTCGGGACGATCCGGACGACACGCTCATTGCGGCCTTGTACTCGCGGCTGCGGAATATGTCAGCGTTCGAGTTGTTGACGAAGTGCTACAACAAGGAAGCCGACGCATATCTCGTTATTGACGACCGGGACGACCATGAAGACTACGAAGACCCGCCATATGACGAGTACGGCCGGACGGGTGGCCGCCTATGAGTACGTTGTCCGCGACGCTCTATTACGAGCAAATACATAGCCTGTACGCCGATATCAAAAGTGCGTATGAGCGGTTAAACAGGCTCCAATCCCGGCTCGACCGCCAGATTTCCAAATATATATCACGAGTTGGAACGGTGTGAGATCGACGAAGCGGCCGGCTACAGCGTTGCTGTCATGCTACAGGAGGCGCTGCGTAAGCGGAGGGCTGTTAAGGACGAACTTTTGAAGCTGCGCCCGATCTACGATTTATTGGAGCATAATATTGGCGAATTGGACAAGCAATACGCAAAGGCCAATAAAAACTCCGCAAATGTACGCCGGTCATTAAACGCCACGCTAACTATCAGCGATATTGAGAAGGAGGTCGCGTTTTGAAAACGTTCAATATCCGAATTTTCAACGCTGCTACAGGCGCGTTCGACCTCGGTAGCGTCCTTGTCGATATCCGTGCGGTTAATTGGAT